>JARFQK010000126.1 GCA_029287815.1 Gammaproteobacteria bacterium | reverse complement strand
CCTCGAAGGACCTGCACACCGTATCTTGATGGACGATGAAGAGCCGCGCCCCGAGCCAGAGAATGACAACGAGCAAAAGAAAAAAGACAAAAACGATTGAACCGCAAAGGCGCGGAGTTTTTTTGCGGTGATGAATACCCGTCATTGCGAGCGCAGCGAAGCAATCTCTTGACTCTTGCACAAGCTTCAGAAGATTGCCACGTCGCTGTCGCTCCTCGCAATGACGCCTTGCGCCCCGTCATTGCGAGTGCAGCGAAGCAATCTTTCGAACCCTGCGTAAACTCGAAGAGATTGCCGCGTCGCTGGCGCGCCTCGCAATGACGTGTTTGTCATCACATCAGCAACAGGCTCTGCGTCTCTGCGCCTCTGCGGTGAATACTTTTGCGCTCTTTGCGCTTTTGCGGTTGATAACCCTGCGCCTTTGCGGTGAAAAAAATCAGGTCAGCTTCTCGATACCCAGCAGCTTGAGGATGTACTTTTCGTAGATCGGCTCCGAGGTCCCTTTCTTCATCTTGCGAATGAAATACTTCTCAAACGCGATCTTCGCCAAATGCACCCACTTTCCTTTCTTCATCCAGGCCACGTTGCGTGGAGGAATCTGTGGCAAGGCGACGAAGGCCGCGCCGGAATCGCCCATGTCGGTGAGACAAATCGCATTCCAGGTTGCCTCTTGATCAGGTTCTCGACCATTGATCTCATTGTCGATGTTATGGATGATCGATGAAACCATGGACTCGATCATATACCCTGTCTTCGGCGTACCCGTTGGAACAGGCGTCGGTTCAACGGGCGGTATCGCGACGCAGACACCAGCAGAATAGATATTGTTGTAGGTGGGATTGCGATGGTTCTTATCGATCATCACAAAACCACGTGGATTACACAGATCCGGCACATTCGCAACCGCGTGAACGCCCCTGAATGCCGGCAGCATCATCGCGATATCGAACGGGACCTGATGCTCCCTCTTCACATCGCCCTCTTCATTCAGCTCTTCGACAAACATCCTGCCCTGCTCGACATGGGTCGTTCTGGCGTTGGTTATCCAGTCGATGTGATGATTGCGCAGTTCGCTCTCCAGCATCGACTTCGAATCGCCGACGCCCGCCAGTCCGAGGTGTCCGATGTAAGGCTCGCTGGTGACCAGTTTGATCGGGTACTTGTGCCGTATCTTGCGCTTGCGCAGATCGGCATCGATGATGAACGCGAATTCATAGGCCGGCCCGAAACAGCTGGCGAAAGGCATCGCTCCAAGAACAATCTGACCTGGACTTGTCAAAAGCTGTTGGTAAGCCTGCCAGGTCTTCTCGGCATGGTCTATTGTGCAAATCGACTGCGTGAAACCATCTGGGCCTGACCCTTGCACCTCTTCGAATGCTAGCCGCGGACCGGTCGTAATCACCAGGAAATCGTAGTCGACCGCAGCGCCGCCACCGGACAATTCGAGCCTGCTGTTCGCGGCATCGATCCTGTCGACGCGCGCAGCGATGAAATTGATGTCTTTCCTCGCCAGGTAGCCTTCTATCGGAAAGGTTATTGCCTCACGATCGCGCCAGCCCACAGCAACCCAGGGGTTGGACGGAACGAATTGGAAAAAATCATTTTCATTGATGACGGTTACTTCGTGACTATTGCCAAGTCTGGCCTTCATTTCATAAGCACATGGCATCCCACCAGTACCAGCGCCCAGAATCACAACATGCGCCATTACGCGCCCCCTCCTCGGTGATTACTGACATTGTGGTTATTGGATTCAGTCAGTCAGCTCAATATTGTCGCTTCAACAAAAAATTGGACTCTTTTCAACAAAAGTGCGACAACAGACAATTATTTCTAAATTGTTAATGTATCCGTATGAATACTCCGTCATTAATGATCTGTCCAGACGATCCGTTCTGGACACCTCCCGATGATAAGCGTCTCGATGAATTTCTGCAATTGGTTCAGCTGATTGGCCCAACGCTCGACCAGCCAATGCATTTTCTGGTCGGCGAGAGGTTTCTGGACCATATCGCATTCATGGGCTGCTCGCCGAACATCAATCTAATACCGGACCAGGATAACGGGTCATTCTGTTTCGTCCATCTGCAACCGGCGACCGACCAGGTTGAATTTCACCATGGCGAACGCACCTGTGCGCCGCGCTGCCCGAAATGTCGGAGCCCGATCAACGACTGGCAGGAACGCATCGTGAACTGGCAGAATGCTCGATTAAGCGAATGGACGTGCGCGCGTTGCCAGTTTAGAGCGGCGCCTTGGCAATTTAACTGGCGTCGGTCCGCTGCTTTTAGCCGTTGTTCCATTATAATCAGAAATATCTTCCCGAAAGAGGCGATACCGCAAACACAATTACTCGATGCGTTGGCCGCGCATTTTGGCATCCGATGGCATTATTTCTACAACAATTGACGTCTTGTGTTCGCCCAGCTGAATAACGCCAGGATCGGCGCCTACGCAAAATCACCATTTGCGCTGAGACTCCAGCTTGGCGCGTTGTTGTGCACATCGCTATTCTTACTCGCTGCTGAGCTGACATACGCCGCAGACACCGCGCCCACTGATACGACGGACGCCCAGACACAACAGCCGAAGGATCAAACTGCAGCACAGCCCGAGACCGATACGCAAAGCGAAAGCGAGGTTCCCACCGATGCCCAGACAACACCGGTAGCTCAGACCGAACTCCCCGCACGAACTGATCCTGAAAGCGCTTGTGACCGCACCCGGGATCTGCTAGAACAGGAGTCGACCTGGTACGACTCGACACACGCGGTGATGAACACTGCGTTCTGCGAACCCGCCGTTTGGTTCGACGATTTTTTCGCTTCCGACCGTATCTTCGAGGAGGTCGGCGGTACCTATGTGCGGTGGCGAAACGATTTCGTCTATCAGCAGGAGACCGGGTTCGACTTCAGAACCAACCTGAATTTCAGTGTCGAGCTACCGAGAATCTCATCCAAAGTCAAATTGATATTCGAGGGTGATGAAGATCCGGCATTGCAGGATCAGTTACCCGGCGGCACGACAGACAGCACCGATAACACCCTGGGTCTGCGTTTCGACGTCAAGGACACCGATCGCTCCAAATTCAACGTCAGTTTTAGCGCAACGCCGAGGGTCCGCCTGCGCTACCGCTATACCTACCCGGTGCGTGATGATTTTCTGTGGCGCTTCACCCAGGAGCTGCAAAACGAAGAAGGGGTCAACGGTGCGCGTTCGCGCCTCGACCTGGAAAAAGCCTTTTTGCCTCTGAAGCTCTTCCGCTCGACCACTGAAATTTTTGGGGCAGAAGATTTTGCCGGTGTGGAATGGGCTCAGGCATTCTCATTGTTCAAACGCCTCACCCGGAGAAGTTCGGTGGCCTACGAAGCCAGTGCCGTCGGTTTTACCCAACCGGAAAGCCGAGTGCTCAGTTATCGTCTGGGTGTCCGCTACCGTCGGAACATCCATCGTGACTGGCTGTTCCTCGAAGTTGCGCCGGATTTGAGCTGGCCAATCGATCTTAGCGAAGACAGAGAAACGGTATTGAAACAGAGACGCTCGGTGTATTCGGTCCTGGTCAGGCTCGAAGTGCATTTCGGAAATGCGAAGAGACGCAAATACAGCGATTTCTTCTAGCGCGACGGATCTGCTACACTCGCCTTTCATAACGGACGTATCGGCTGCAGTTGAAGAAAATGCAGAGACCTGCCGCGAGAGGGCACTTTACTCTAGACACATTTGGTTAGTGCTGTCATTGCGAGGTACCAAGCATGAATCTTTCCTGGAGAAAGATTAACGTACGAAGTGCGGCCCCGAGGGGGCAAGTTACATGGAGGTGACTTGTAATCTTCTGAATACCGCGTCTCAGCAAGATTGCCACCTCGCTGTCGCTCGTCGCAGTGACGCTAATACGATTGTGTCATGCGAGTTAATGCCATTTAGATCCGACCTATTACGATCCAGGATATTATGACGAGAAAATTCAGATACCTGCTAACACTAACATTTGCGCTGATCCTATCCTCTTGCGCAAACACGAAGTTCACCAAACAGTGGGTCGACGAGGGTTTCGATCGCGAACCCTTTGATGACATTCTCGTGCTGGTGGTGGCCGACAAAATGGGAAATCGCCAGGATGCCGAAAACTATATCGTCGAAAAGCTGGGCGAATCCGGGATCGATGCGATGCCCAGTTTCGACATCCTGCCAAAGACCCAAACCATTGACCGCGAAGCTGTCGGCAAAGCGATCGATGGCCTGCAGCTGGATGCTGTGATCGTGATGTTCGCCAGCGGCGTCACGGAGGAGGAA
>JARFQK010000087.1 GCA_029287815.1 Gammaproteobacteria bacterium | reverse complement strand
CTGCCATAGGTCGCATCGACCATGCTGAGCCAGTTGCGGTACTGATTGACGTAGGACCAGAGATCGATGCGCTCCTCGGCGCTGAGACCATGGACCGTGTGCGGCGCGGTGCGTTCCTGTTCGATATCGGTATAACGACCCGACAATCGATGCAAGCGGTAATGCGCGTCCAGTCCGAGCAGGTTGGCATACCCGTGCCAGGTCAGAATCTGCGCATCGAGCTGCCATTCATCACCACGCAGCTCGTAAAAGCCGGATTCGCCCGAGCGCGTGTCTTTCAGCTCAACGCCGAAATGCTGTGGCGCCATTTGATAGAAACTGAGGTTCGCGATCGGCTGCTCGTAGACCAGTCGTTCGTAGGTATGGATATTGGAAGACACCAGGAACAGCATCGCGGCTACCGCGAGGATCAGCATGCCGGAGATCTCGTAGCGGGCGCTGCTGATCACCCTTCTTCGGCTCAGCTTGATGAAACCCAACAGGCACAGCATCACGCCGATGGTACCGAAGATGATGCTGGCTACGGTCAGTGTTTGCACAGATTCAAGCCCGGATCGTTACCTGCCAAGGCGTGAAAAGCGCAAAGCGGGCGGCAGGCAGTATTGCCGATCTTTGTTTGCGCTCTTGGCGCTGCGGCGAGCGCGCGGTATTCAGGATAGGAACGCCCCCGCAATCAGGTACCGGTTGCGGACAGTCTTTGTCTGGCTTCGTCTGCGGCCGCGATATCGCCGGACTGCTCATAAAGTTCAACCAGTTTCTCGAGCACGCGCTCATTGGCCTCATCGTGCGACAGCGCCGTTTCACAGAATTCACGGGCTTGGGTCAAATCGCCTCGCGCATGCGCCGCGCGTGCCAGCCCAAGGTAGGCATAGACATCGGCGCCATTATTCAGGCTGGCCTGGTAGTGCGCCACCGCATCCTCGATCCGGCCCAGGCTGAGCAGGGCGTCACCGACGCGCGTCCATAATGCCTGGTTTTCCGGTTCGTGCTCGAGAATCTTATCCCACCATTCCACGGCCTTCTCGGTGTTCTTCTTGCCGCGATAGCAGTCGCCCATGCCGAACAATGCAAAATTGTTGGCCGGCTCGAGCTCCAGCGCTTGCTGGTAATGATCCATCGCGCGATCGAATTCCTTGCGGCGTCGGTAGATGTTACCGGTCATCGTCATCACTACGACGTTCTGGGATTTGTTCTTCAGCAGCGTCTCGAAACAGAGCAAGGCCTTGGTATCCTCATGCTGCGCGTAATACACGTTGCCCAATCCGAGCAGCGCAAACGGATCATTCGTACTGACTTCCAACGCCTGCTCATAGAATGCGATCGCATTTTCAGCATCGTGCAGCTTGTGATAGGCATCGGCGACCCGCACCATCACATGACTGTCTTTGGGATTGATCTCCAGATAACGCAACCAGTATGGTATCGCTTGTTGTGGCAGCTTCATGCCACGACGGGCATCGCCGGCACCGCGTAATGCGAACAGGTTCTGACCGTCGTCTTCCAGGATTGCGTCGTAGTATTTCGCAGATTCTTCGAACTTGCACTGTTTGCGATAGACGTCGCCCAAACCGGCGAGCACGTAGGGATTCTTTTCGTCGAGCGCATAGGCCTCGAGGTAGGCCCTTTCTGCCTCGTCGTACTGTCCCTTGCGAAACAGACGGCTGCCCTTCTTGGAGAGATCGATAACGGATTTTTTGGATACTTCGGCCATTTTGAGTTGTTTATTTTCCGAAACTGGTTATTGTATTTTATAACAGTATTAGTAGCAGCTGATCGAAACTATCGCAACTAGAATGGGCCACTGACTTCAAAAGTCTGGCCATTTTTCGGGTCACCGCTGGTTCCACGCTGCGAGCTGAAATACAGGCGCTTGCCATCCGGACTGAAAGCGACACCTGCGATCTCGGACTGGTAGTGGCCCGCCAGCTCGAGGATTGGATAAATACTGCGGTCAGCCGCGATCACAACGACCTGCAGGTCGCCGCCATCCTCGGCGACGTAAAGGTCGCCATCGGCGGCAACCGTGATGTTGTCGACGCCGGTCAGAACCGGATCCAGGTAAGCGCAGTCATCGTAGGCCACGCTCAGACTCTGGCTGGGGATATCAATAGCCCAAACCCGGTTGTCGCCCTTGGTGGTGAAGAAAACCCGATCGTTGTAATAGACGATGCCTTCACCCCCTCTGAAATGCGTCGCTTCGGCCTGATGACGGGTCGGGATTTTTTCTGCCGAGGGGTCCTCAATTTCCAGCCATTCGATTTTTCCGGTTTTACCGTCGACGACCCGCAACGCCTCCAGCTTGCCCGCATCCAGCTTTGGATAAGCGTAAGGTGTAAAGCGGTAGAGACAGCCATCTTTGTCGTCTTCGGTCAAATACAGCCGGTGGCCTCTGGGGTCAACCGCCACGGCCTCGTGCTTGAACACGCCCAGCGCGGGCCTGACCACGGCAGCCTTTAACCCCATTGGGTCACACTCCCAGACCAGGCCATCATCGACCTCTTCGCAGGACAGCCAGCTCCCCCATGGCGTCGCACCTCCGGCACAATTGCGCCGGGTACCCTGCAATATCGGATAAGCGTTGATCAGCTCACCACCCGCATTGAAACGCAGCGCGCCAGCACCACCGTTCTCGTCCATCTCGCTATTGGAAACATAGATCCAGCCGCCGTCGTCGTCCGCAAAACACGCGCCCCCGTCCGGCGCTGCGTGCCATACGTATTCGCAACCAGCAACAGGCGACAGCGACGACTCGGCGACAATGCGCGAGCTGAATCCCGCCGGCAACCGCACACCGTTTCGATCGGGCGGCAGCAGCCGCGGCCGGTCCTGGCTGGCGCCGCTGCCGCTCACCAACAAGCCGGCGGACAACGCTGTCGCGCCAAAAACCCCGAATTTGATAATTTCTCGTCTTTTCATAATTCACGCAGCCCAATGTCGCAACTACACCCGTACTCCTCAATACACGTCATCGCCACCGCGCTGTCGCTTCCTGCAATTGTAGCTGTGACGTCATTCGCTGATGTGCCCCAATCCACAGCGAACTTCTCGCTTTACCGCAGAGACGCGGAGGCGCAGAGGTCAATTCTGCATTTCTTCGATCAAGTTTATCGCGCTTCAAAACAGCTGTAGGAGCGACTTTAGTCGCGAACATCCGCCCTTCGCGACTGAAGTCGCTCCTGCAACCACATGTGTCTCTGCGTCTCGGCGGCAAAAAACTTTATCGCCAACCCGGCATGGCCCGATTTACTTTTCACC
>JARFQK010000360.1 GCA_029287815.1 Gammaproteobacteria bacterium | reverse complement strand
GTATGTGGCGAATCTGGGCACGACAGGGCGATGCGATTGATGCCAGTAAAACGATTGACAATTGGAAGACGTGACCGGCGCCAAAACCCCAATAATCCTCTGCGCTCTTTGCGCCTCTGCGTCTTTGCATTAAGACCAACCGTGCATGAATACAGCGATAAATTATGACCGATCAGACTGAAATCGATTTCGAGGGTATCGAAAAACAACCGCTCGCGGAGTTTACCGAGAAAGCCTACCTGGATTATTCCATGTACGTTATTCTCGATCGCGCCTTGCCTTATATCGGCGATGGGCTCAAGCCGGTGCAGCGGCGGATCATTTATGCGATGTCCGAGCTGGGTTTGAGTGCGGCCTCAAAGCATAAAAAATCCGCGCGCACTGTCGGCGATGTGCTCGGTAAATATCACCCGCATGGGGACAGTGCCTGTTACGAAGCGATGGTGTTGATGGCGCAGCCGTTTTCGTATCGCTATCCACTCGTTGATGGTCAGGGCAACTGGGGCTCACCGGATGACCCCAAGTCGTTTGCTGCGATGCGCTATACCGAATCGCGGCTGGCGCCCTTTGCGGAAGTGCTGCTGCGCGAGCTCGGACAGGGCACTGTGAACTGGATTCCCAATTTCGATGGTACGCTCGAAGAGCCCGAGACGCTGCCGGCGAGGTTACCGAATGTCTTGCTCAATGGTGGCACCGGTATTGCGGTTGGCATGGCGACAGACATCCTGCCGCACAATCTGAATGAGGTTGCGAGCGCCTGTATCCATTTGCTGGAAAAACCTAAATCAACCCTGGAGGAGATCTGCGAGCATATCAAGGGGCCGGATTTTCCAACCGAAGCCGAGATCATTACGCCCCGCGAAGAAATCATCCAGGCTTATCGGACCGGTCATGGCAACATACGACAACGGGCGGTTTACGAAGCCGAGGGCAATGGCATCGTGGTGACCGCGCTACCCTATCAGGTATCGGGCAACAAAGTGCTAGAGCAGATCGCGCAACAAATGGTTGCGAAGAAATTGCCGATGGTTGAAGACCTGCGTGATGAATCCGATCATGAAAATCCGACACGCATTGTGATCATACCGCGCTCCAATCGCGTCAACAAAGCAGAGCTGATGGACCACCTGTTCGCGACAACCGATCTTGAGCGCAGTTATCGCGTGAATATGAATATGATCGGCATCAATGGTCGGCCACAGGTCAAGGACCTGTTGTCATTGCTCAATGAGTGGATCAAGTTCCGTACGGTCACGGTCAGACGTCGTCTGCAATGGCGGCTTGACCGGGTCAATAAACGTCTGCATATTCTCGCCGGCCTGCTGATCGCCTATCTGAACATCGATGAAGTCATCGCGATCATACGCGAAAATGATAAGCCCAAACCGGTATTGATGGAGCGTTTCAACATCAGTGATATGCAGGCGGAGGCTGTACTGGAGCTGAAGCTGCGTCATTTGGCCAGGCTGGAGGAGATGAAGATACGCGGTGAGCAGGAAGAGTTGTCTGCCGAACGCGATAACCTGGAAAAGACCCTGGCATCGGCGCAGCGTCTGAAGTCATTGATACGGAAAGAAATCATCGAGGATGCTGACAAGCACGGTGATGATCGACGCTCGCCGATCGTCGAACGGCGCGCCGCACAGGCGATGGATGAGACTGCGTTGATTTCCACCGAAGCCATTACAGTCGTGTTGTCCCGAAAAGGCTGGGTGCGGGCCGCCAAGGGCCATGACATCGATCCCCAAAAGCTCAGTTACAAGGCTGGCGATGATTACCAGGCGTCAGCTTGCGGAAGGAGCAACCAACTGGCTGTGTTCCTGGATTCTACCGGCCGCGCCTACACTTTGCCAGCTCACAAGTTGCCGTCTGCCAGGGGGCAGGGTGATCCGCTGACCAGTCACTTCACCTTGCCTGTCGGCGCCAGTTTTGTGTCCGTCATGATCGGTGATCCAGATCAGCTCTACCTGTTGGGAAGCACCTTCGGTTACGGCTTCATCGCACGCCTGGGTGATATGCATGCACGTACCAAGAGTGGCAAGGCCGTGCTGAATGTTGGCAAGCAGGCGAAGGCTCTGCCTGTGGTGAAGGTGCGTGACCTTGAGGCGGACTACATTATTGCGGTCTCTTCTGAGGGTCATATGTTGGTCACCGAGCTGGCCGGATTGCCTCAGCTGTCTCGCGGAAAAGGAAATAAAATCATAAACATCCCTGCATCCAGGCTAAAATCTGGCGAAGAAAGCGTGGTCGCGCTGGCACTGATACAGGATGGTGAGAAGCTGGTTGTGCACGCAGGCAAGAAATATAAGAAGATGAAGCCAGAGGAAGTCGACAGTTATTACGGTGAACGTGGGCGCCGGGGCCTGAAGCTGCCGCGCGGTTTTCGCGCTGTCAACTGCCTCGAAGTCGAGATCTCTGCTTGGGACAACGAGTCATGAGGGAACAAGTCACGGTAGCTTTTTGCGAACAATGCGAGCGCCTCTGCTTCCCCGGTCGATGGATCTGACAGCTGTTACCCGCGCGGTCCAGCAACATCCCTCACTTGCCGCCTTTCGCGAGGAATTGAATAATCCTTTTGAATCCTTATATTGTCCCTATAGTAGCTAATCCAAGGTGAAGCTTGATGAAACGCATAGCGCTCTTTCTGGCGACCAACATAGCGGTGCTCGTGGTACTGAGTATCGTGCTCAGTATCTTTGGTGTTGAGTCATTATTGCAGCAAAACAATGTCGATCTGGACCTGCAGGCCCTGCTGATCTTCTCCGCGGTGTTCGGCATGGGCGGTGCTTTCATTTCGCTGGCGATGTCGAAGTGGACGGCCAAGCACATGACGGGAGCCGTTGTGATCGAACAACCGCAGGACAGAACACAGGAATGGTTGCTGTCGACCGTAAAACGACAGGCCGAGCTGGCCGGTATTTCGATGCCTGAGGTCGCGATCTATCAATCACCTGACATCAACGCGTTCGCAACCGGAATGAGTCGAAACAGCGCATTGGTGGCTGTCAGCACCGGTCTGATCAACAGTATGAAAATGGATGAGGCTGAAGCCGTGCTTGGCCACGAGGTGTCACACGTCGCTAACGGAGACATGGTCACTTTGGCGCTGATACAGGGCGTCGTCAACACCTTTGTGATCTTTTTTTCGCGGGTGGTCGGCCATTTCGTCGACCGCGTGGTGTTCAAGACGGAGCGCGGCTATGGTCCGGCGTATTACATCACCAGTATTGTTGCCCAGATCGTTTTTGGCATTCTCGCCAGTGCGATCGTGATGTACTTCTCGAGACTGCGAGAGTTTCGTGCTGATGCCGGAGGGGCAAGCCTGGCTGGCAGAGACAAGATGATCGCGGCGCTGAAACGGCTGCAGTCGGTTCATGAGCCGTCAACTTTACCGGATCAAATGGTCGCATTCGGGATTAATGGCGGGCTTGCTGAGGGTATGCGCAAACTGTTTATGAGCCACCCGCCGCTGTCGGAGCGAATTGCCGCCTTGCAGCGCATGGGTTAGCCAAGAAAGAAATGCGGGTTAGCCGCCAATGTCGGTGAAGTCGTAGTTCATTTCGGGCTGGGGTGCCTGCAAAAAATAGCCCTGGATGAAATTGACGCCCATGCCCCAGAGTAATGACAAACTGTTCGCGTCCTTGACGAACTGAGCGATGGTGAATTTGCCAATATCGGCAGCCTGTTCCGCCAGCTTTCTGATGATCTCCTGATGCTGCGGGTTGTCGGCGAGGTCTTCGATGAAGGCCTTGTCCAGCCGAATATAATCCACATCAATATGCTCGAGCAGCTGGAATGGGTTGCTGCCCGATCCAAAGTCATCGAGCACACAGCCGCACTTCAGCTTTTTCAATTGGATCGCCAGGTCCTTGGTCTTTTTCAGGTTGGTCACCGCAACGGATTCCTTGATCTCGAAAACCAACGCGTTTTCGGGCAAGCCTTTGTCTTTGATCTGGTAGCCAATCCACTCGGCCAAGGTTTCGTCCTTGATTGATGCCGCTGACAGCTTGATGAAGAAACGCGTTTGTTTGCCTTCCTGTGCGCGTGTGATCAGATCCTGGATGACTCTGTACAGCACCCAGCGGTCAATCGCGATCGACATGCCGATGCGCTCGGCCGCGGGCAGAAAGTCCTGCGGCATGACCATGTCTCCGGTGTCCTCGTCGATCATGCGTATAAACACTTCATAGCGCTCATCGGTGTCGCCGTGGAGGCTGATGATTGGCTGATAGTAGAGCAAAAACCGATCGTCCTTGAGCGCCTCGGTAAGCTGCTCTCTGAACATCGAATCAACTTCCTGACGCGTAAGCTCGCCTTTCTGTGGAACATAGATCTTGATCTGGTTCGTGCCGGCAGCCTCGGCTTCGTCGGATACCTTGTCCACGCGGTGCAGGATCTCGTTGGTCTCCGGCGAGTTTCTATCGATCAACGTCATGCCGATGCTGCATGTCGTGTTGATCTTTTCATCAGCGATCGTTATGTCTAAATTCATGATCGCACTCTGGATTTCCGCCGCATACTTTTGCAGTGTGTCTTTGTCCTGCTGGTAAGCAATGATCGTGTAGCTCGGGTTCATGAATGAAAGCGTATCGCCTTTGTGTTTGACTTGCTTCAATTGCTTTGCGACTTCGACAAAAAGCTTGTCAATATCAACGACACCGACACGATTCTTGATGTCTCTAAAATTATCCAAGCGGATCTCAATCAAACCGGCTGTGCTGTCTGAAGTTGCACACTCCGAGATCGCCGCCTCCAGCGCGTCCAGGCAGTGTTGCCTGTTGTACAGGCCAGTGAGCTGGTCTCGCTGGCTCAGTTCCCTGAGTTTTTCTTCAAGTGCCTCAGAGTTGATATTGTCCTTGCGAATGACGACCTGAATGCAGGGTTCACCTTCGATCGAGGCTGGCGAAAACTCCATCTGGCCGTCAAATGCCGTGCCATCCGGTTTCTGCAGGTGTGTATTGTGGATCTCCGTCGATGCGTCTTTCTGCATGTAGTCGCGAAGAAATGCCTTGAACGCATCCCGGTTGTTGGAGGCTATCATATCCAGTATCGGCATGCCTTCCAGGTCATCGGAATGCTCAAAGCCAAAAAGCTCCAGATAGGAGGCGTTCGAGTAAACGTGCATACCCTCGTGGACATAGGCGATTGCATCGCGGGAACTATCGAGCAAAGAGGCGCAGCGGCGTTCCGATTCGTTCATCGCCGCCTCCAGGCGGTTCATTTTGCGCCAGCTGCGTAATGCATTGAGCTCTCGATTGATGACCATCAGCAAGTGTTCCATGCTGTCATACGAGGACAAGTCGACCGCGCCATCCCTCATCGCCTCGACGGTTGCTGCCGCTTCCTGTTTGCCTTTCTCCACTGCGATGACCGGTATGAAATCATCTGCGAAGTTGTTGCGGATGCATTCACACGTCTCCTTTAGCGAGATTAGTTCCATACCTGTCGAATACAGGATTAGATCGGGGATCTTCTTATTGACGGCCTCGATCAGATCCTCTTCATCCTCAACTCGGCTAGATCGGGCAGCGTAGCCTTCATTGCGCAGGGCACTGACGATCTTCTCTTCCGTATCGAAAGAATCATCTATGACAACGAGATTGATTTTCGTATCTTTCGAGAAAGCTTCGTTCGGCGTCGCTGAGGCTAGGGCATTCAAAGACATGGCTGATTAATCTCGTTACAGTGATGACCATATTTCGTCAAAATCATCTTTGTTCTTTTCCGACGTTTTTTGCTTGCTGACGCGCTCAGCCTCTTCGGCCTCCGCCAGAGAAGTGTACTGAAATTGGGTGAATGAACCGGTGTGCTCTCTGATGGAATTCAGCTTGATCTCAGTGGTCTCTTCTTCCATCACGGTAATTTTCAGTTTGTCGCCGGGTCTGAATGCGTGTGCTGGCAGTATCACACTCGCTGGCTGTTTCAGTGGTTTTATGCCCGGCAGGACAAGGCATTCGAAAGGCTCTTCGTGCGGCCTGTGGCTGCGTTGAGCGGCCGCTGCAAAAACCTTGGGCGACAGCACTTGAACACCGATTTCGAGACCGCTCCTGCGGATGAACTGCATCCAGCGGATGACGCCGACACGCCAGACTTCCTTACCATCGGGCTCTTTTTCATGAAGCGCTATCGGCTCCCCGATCTGCGCTCTGGAGGTTGTGGCGGAATGCCAGTGCAGACAATAGCCGCCGGCGCTGATATTCACGATCTGCCAATGCTTGTCATACTCATTTTTCAGCTTGAGTTCGGGGTCGATAAGAAACTCCTTTTCTCTTACGAAAGTGTCCGTCAGTACTTTTCCCCTTGCGACCAGGTCCCAGGCGTCATCGTCGTTGCTGTTGATCGTCATCTGGCTGTTATAGGTTGATTTGCCGGCCTGAAAGTCCTCGGCTCTCGACTCAAGGGCGATATTGGCAGGTTTATCGTTGCCGGTCTTGACCACATAGGGTTCATCTTGCTCTTCGTCTGGATCAACTTTACCGGCGATGTGTCGGGCGGCGTTTACCAGGCCAATCGCGGCTCTTATATGTCCTTTTCTGTCGGCTCGTGAGAAACGGCGCCTCGCACAGACTCCCCACGCTCGCGCTAGAACCTGCAATGTCTCAGCTGGAATCAGCTCGCCGACGGTAATCTTTCCGGCGTCGTGTTTGGTGCTATTGATCTCTATTCTTATCGATTCGACAAGTTCGGAGGTATCGAGCGTTCGGATATCGGCAGAGCCGTCACAGTCTTCCATCAACAAGTAATCGGGCGGGCGGTCCTGATCGACTCTGGCGCAGAAGAAGCGGTTGACCTGGGTCTCGTCGCCGCGTGTGCCCAGCTTTGCCAGATTACACCAGTCTGCAAGTCTCTTGTAGACGCGCTCGGTATCACTCTGTCGCATAGCGATGGGCCGGGCCAGCGCGAACAGCAACACCTGCTTGTAATAGTCTTCGATACTCGCTTTGCCGTGGATGTATTCGTTGTCGATTACGGGCTTGGTCTGCACCCCCAGCTTTTCGGCGTAGCAGTATAGCTGGTGTAAGTCGTGCCAGGTCCCAGGTGGGTAGGGTTCGTAGATTTCACTGGTCCGCAACAGCAGCTCAGACAAATAGCGCAGCGCACGCGACAGCGCGATCTGCTGAGTTTTAACGTCGACCTTTTTGTCGGTCGCGTTGGCCGCTTCGTAGATGATGGTCTTGTAACCGTACGAAACTTCCTGCAGTAATGACAGGTTCAGATAGACAATTTTCCGGCTTTTTTCCGGCAAAGGCAGTGTCCGGTTGATGAAATGTTTCTCCAGGTTATCGAAGATGTTACGTAACGGCTCGCGCAGCTGCTCCATGTTTTCGAAGCGATGTTTGGCGGGCATGGCCTGACGGTTCAGTTCACGCATCGCGCTGTAGATCTGACGCGTTATTTCGCCCATGTTCGAATACGGCAGCTCGGCCAGCCACTTTCTCAGCCTGCGCGGATGGCTTGGGGTCGCGTCTTTGGCGGGATTTGATTGTTCGGGGATATGTAGTTTCATTCCAGTCAGTACAGCACCCAGCCCTTTACGGCCACGATGTTGTCCTGTACTCTTACATACAAAACAACAGGATAGCTGCGTTATTTATTGTTGTTACCTGAATCACTACTAGTGTAGCTCAGATAGTGAAAATTGCTGTCTTCGAGGCCTCGCCTTCGACCTCACGCACCAGTCTTGGCACCAGATAACCGGGCAGGGCCGCTTTCATCTCGTTCAAAATTCTGACAGCGCGCTGCTGCGGTACCTCGAAATGCATCGCGCCTTGAACCGGGTCCAGCATATGGAGGTAGTAAGGGAGTACCGCGTTTTCGTAGAGACGTTTGCTCAGCGCGGTCAATGCGGCTGCAGAGTCATTGACACCGCGGAGCAGGACGCTTTGATTCAATAGCGTAATGCCTCTGGTTGCCAGCCGGCGCAAGGCATCAGCCTCCGCGGTTGCCAGCTCATTGGCATGATTGGCGTGAATCACGACCATGGTCCTGAAACGCAGCGCGCTGAGACTGGCGGTCAATTCATCGTCGATGCGGGACGGCAGCACCACCGGCAGTCTCGTATGAATGCGCAACCACTTGAGGTGTGGAACAGGCTCGAGTGCAGCGAATAGCTGGCCGAGTCTCTCGTTGTCTAAAACCAGAGGATCGCCGCCACTGAGGATGACTTCATCGATATCTGCGTGTCGGCTCAGGTACTCGACGGCCTGCTGCCACGCGCTGCGACGTGGCCTCGCGTTTGCGTACGGAAAGTGACGGCGGAAACAGTATCTGCAGTGAACCGCACAGGCGCCTGTCGTCAACAGTAACACGCGCCGCTGATATTTGTGCAATAGACCAGGCGCCGTCATGGCGTTGAGCTCGCCGAGCGGGTCTGTGTATCCGCGTGGGTCATGCTCGAGCGCGACCGGCAATATTTGCTTCAGCAGCGGATCGTCTGCGTTGCCCTTTTGCATTTTGCTGACGAACGCACGCGGAACCAGCATCGGGAAGCCGGATGCCCGAGACACCGCCTCATCGAGGTGATCGAGCCCGAGCTGATGCAGCAGCTCGCTCGCAGAAGTGATCGCATCGGCCAGCTCAAGTTGCCAGTCGGCGCGATGCTTGATTTGCTGCGGCTGAATGTCGTGCATCGGGTGATTCGCAGGCGTGAGATCGTAACGCTAATCGGGTATCATTGCGCTCTGATTAGAGCAGGTTCATTAGATGGCATCATACAACACAAACGAATTCAAAAACGGATTGAAAATCATGCTTGACGGCGATCCGTGCTCGATTACCGAGAATATTCTTGTCAAGCCGGGCAAAGGCCAGGCGTTCAATCGCGTCAAGGCGAAAAACCTGAGAACCGGGCGAACGCTCGAGCGCACGTTCAAGACGACGGAATCTGTCGAGGCCGCAGATGTTGAGGATATCGATGTTGAATATCTATACTCGGATGGTGAGTATTGGCACTTCATGGAGCCGCAAACCTATGAGCAACACGCGGCCGACCGCATCGCCGTCGGTGATGCCGCAAAGTGGCTCAAAGGCCAGGAGGCTTGCGTGATGACTCTGTGGA
Organism: Gammaproteobacteria bacterium; assembly: GCA_029287815.1. GTDB lineage: Bacteria > Pseudomonadota > Gammaproteobacteria > SZUA-229 > SZUA-229 > JABDQW01. The sequence goes on along the minus strand of JARFQK010000360.1, from coordinate 469 downwards.
ATGGTGCGCCGTTATCGATCACGCCGCCAAATTTTGCGGAACTCACCGTTGTCCAGACCGATCCGGGCCTGAAGGGTGACACCGCGCAGGGTGGCTCCAAACCAGCAACGTTGGAAACCGGAGCTGAGGTGAAGGTGCCGTTGTTCGTCGATGAAGGTGATGTGCTGAAGATCGATACCAGAACCGGCGAATATGTGTCGAGGGCCTGAGTCCGTCCGTGATTGCTCGTAAATCTGCTCCCGTGATCCTGGTGAGAAATGCGGGCTAGCTGGCGGCCTTCGGCATCCGAAGAGGTTATTCGTCTGAGGGCGTCGCTGCTTCAGGACATTCGGGCGTTCCTTGACCGTCGCGGTGTGCTTGAGGTGGAGACCCCGCTGATGTCTTCAGCGGCGACGACCGACCCTAATCTGGCCAGCTTCAGCACCCGTTTCCGCAAACAAAGTCTCTACCTGAACACGTCGCCTGAGTA
>JARFQK010000343.1 GCA_029287815.1 Gammaproteobacteria bacterium | reverse complement strand
CCGAACATCGGATTGCGCGCGTACCCGGCTGCCGAGGCTGAGCAGCTTACGTCCCAACTGATACTTTCCGGTGGCATCCCGTTCGATGAAGCCATTGTGCAACATCGCGTCGAGAATGCGAAAAGCGGTCGAGCTGTGCAGGCCGGTCTCCGCAGCGAGCACCTTGAGGCTAACCGGTTCGGGATAGCGGGCGACCGCATCGAGCAACGCTGACATGCGGTCAATGACCTGGATGCCGGATTTTTCGCGCATGAAATGATTCCGTATGATGAAAACGATTTCTTATTATGGCATGATGTTAGCGTTGCGACAAGAAAAACAACAAGTTGAAAAGCTATTAGCTGCGTTTGGCGCAGTATTTTTTATATTATGAAATATATTTTACTTTATGAAAAAGCTGTTCCGTCCTATCGTTGACCTTAACAGGGCGCTGCAGGGTGGGCCCGTCTCAAATCAACCGGATTACAGGAGGTGCAGCATGAGTACCGCAGCACATGACATATCATCAAAGACTATGACGCCCGATTTCGCCGCGGGTATCAAATATTTCGCTCCGGAGCGCCCGGAATACGCGAAACACGGGCAAGCCGCCGCGATCGCCGAAGGGCAGGAGGGCATCAGTGAAATCAGTGACGCGGCTGTCTACCAGACACTGCTTGGAGCAGATGCACTCCGCTATCTGACCTTGCAGGTGTGCAGCAGTAAGGAGTCCGGACATCCCGGTGGTTTTGCCAGCAGCGCCGATGCTTATGCGGCACTGGTCATGCTGGGCCATACCAATATTGTCACCGAGGTTGGTCATCATGCCCCTGGTTTTTACAGCGCGATGATGCTCGACGGCTCGCTCGAAGAAATGGGCATACGTACGGTTGAGGACATGATGGCGCGTTTTCGTGAGCGTGACGGTCTACTCGGACACCTTTCCGGAGCGATTCCGGGTCTGTTGTCGCCCGCGGGCCCGCTCGGTCAGGGGCAGCATTTCGCGATGGCCGGCGCTTATCTGCATCCGGACAAACTGTTTCCGTTCACCCTCGGGGACGGTGGCATGGGTGAACCTTATGTGCTGTCATCGATGATGCACTTCCACACCGCGTACCCGCGCGCGACCAATTTTCTGCCGGTATTGATATGGAACGGCTACAGCCAGGAGCATCACTCGATGGTTTCGATCAAGACCAACGATGAGATGACGGCGTACTGGAAAGGTCACGGTTTTGATAATGTGGTGCTGGTTGATGCGAAAGATTTCGATGATGCCGGTCAGAGCGGCGCCTACGTCGACAGCACCGCATTCTCGTTCAGCGGCCGCCTGAAATTCACCGCGACGGTATTGCGCCAGATGCAGCACGCAGCCGACAGCGCGTTGAACGGCCAGCTGACCGTGTTCATCATCAAACAGCTCAAGGGCGCCGGTGTGCACACTGTGGGCGCCAAATCGCACAACCTTTACCCCGGTGACAGTCTCGAAAAACCCGGTATCGCGGAGGGCTTGAAGAAACGCGCGTTGTCCGAGCATGCCTGGCAGCTGGTGCGGGAAAACTTCAGTCGCGCCGGCGGCGGCCCTGCTGCGAAGACCGTCGTGACCGAGTTCGAGCTCGAGCTTCCCGAACTTGGTGTGTTGCCCAAACAGGAATTCGTGGTCGGCGACAAAGCGGTGCCTTCGACCGCGATGGGTGCCCTCGTTGGTGAGGTCGGTAAACGTGACCGGCGTTTCGTCGTGACCAATGCCGATGGCAACGAAGCATCCGGTATGAAGAACATCAACGAGGCATTGACGATCCGGCACCCGACCGCAGATACGCTATACAACCAGGGCCCGGATGGCCAGGTCTACGAGCCCTTGAGTGAAGATGCCTGCGCCGGGTTTGCGGCGGGTCTGGCGCTGTTCGGCTCGCGCGCGTTGTGGCTGTCGTACGAGAGTTTCGTGATCAACGGCATGCCGATTATCCAGACCGCGACGCAGGCTATGGCCGAGCTACGCCGCAAGACGCCGTCGATCGTGATGATGTTTACGGCCGGGGCGCTGGAGCAGGGGCGGAACGGCTGGACTCACCAGCGCCCAGAGATCGAGAACTACATGGCCGCGATGATGCGCAATGGCAACTTTTATTCGTTGTTTCCGTGTGATGCCAACATGATTCAGGTCGCCTACGAATGGGCGACCAACACGTTCAACAACGGCGTAGCCATCGTGGCCTCGAAGTCCGCGCTGCCGGTCTACACGACGCTGGAACAGGCGCAACAGGCGATCGAGCACGGCGCGGTTACGCTGTATCAGAGCGCATCTGGCGACCGCGGAACGATAGTGTTTGCGGTCACCGGCGACATGGTGCTGTTACCGGTTTTCGAGGCCAGAGACGAGCTGGAGCGACAGGGCTACAGTGTGCGCATCGTTTGCGTGGCCAATCCGAGGCGCCTGTACCGTCCGAGCGATATCGCCTGGGATACGGCTTCCCAGTCAGATGGCCAGTTCATGAGCGACGTCGAGTTTGACCGCTTGTTCGAGGCCGACATGCTGATCGGGGTCACCGGGGGTGCCACCGGTTCGCTCGAGCCGGTGATGCTGCGCAGTCGCGCGCCCTGGCGAGATGTGCTGGGCTGGAAACGCGGTGAGACCACCGCGTCGCCGCAGGAAATCATGACGTTCAATGGTCTGACGAGCAGCGAGATCGTCGCCAGGGTCAACAAGTTGGCCGGAGCCTGAACCAAGATGACGGATACCAAAATCATCGCTATTGATGATGATCCGACCGGCTCGCAGACGGTCCACAGTTGTCTGTTGTTGACACGGTGGGATCAGGAAACGCTGGTCGATGCTTTGAACGATCAATCGCCCTTGTTCTTCATCCTGTCGAACACACGCGGCATGGACGCCGCGCGCGCTGCGGCGGTGACCCGAGAAATCTGCATCAATCTGAAACAGGCGCTGGAGAAGGCAGCGAGTCGTGGCAGGCCGATCAACCCGATCATCGTCAGCCGCTCCGATTCGACGCTGCGTGGACACTATCCTGTCGAGCCCGACGTGATCGCCGAGGAACTCGGTCCGTTCGATGCGCATTTCCTGATACCAGCGTTTTTCGAAGCCGGTCGATTCACCCGTGACAGCGTGCATTACCTGCTCGTTGATGGTGAACCCGTTGCGGTCGATCGAACCGAGTTTGCCAAGGATTCTGTCTTTGGTTTCAGCACCGCCTATCTGCCGGATTATGTCGAGGAGAAGACCGCTGGCCGCATCCGGGCAGAGCAAGTGCAGCGTTTCTTGCTGAGCGATGTGCGCGGTGACTGTCGTCAACGTCTGCGAAAGCTGTCGGGGAACGCTTGTTGCGTCGTGGATTGCGAGACCCAGCAGGATCTGAACGGCTTCGCCGACCAGCTCCGGGCGACGGCAGAGGAAGGGAAGCGTTTTCTGTTTCGCAGCGCAGCAAGCCTGTTGACGGCTTTGGCGCGCTTGCCGGAGCAGCCCGTCGCGCCGGAAGACATGTCCGCCTACGTCTGGGATCAACGACCCGGCGCCATCCTGGTCGGATCTCATGTCGCAAGGACAACGGCCCAACTGGACTACCTGATCGCCCATACCGACGTCGTTCCGATCGAAGTGCCGGTTGAGCAACTGAACAAGGATAAGGGGCCGGCGCTGGAAATGGCGATGGACCATCTCGTGGATGAAATCATGACGCAGATTTACACGGCCCATGCACATGGTGACAATGTCGTGATCTTCACCTCACGCCAGGAATTGCAGTTTCCGTCACTGAGCGAGCGGCTGTTATTTGGTGAACGCGTGTCGGCATTTCTGATGCGTCTGGTCAGGAAGCTTCCGGAGTCCATTGGTTTTTTGATCAGCAAGGGTGGCATTACATCGAACGATGTGTTGAGTACTGGCCTCGAATTGAAACAATCACGCGTTCTCGGACAGATTCTGACCGGCTGTTCGGTAGTGCGTTGTCCGGCGGATCATTCCCGCTATCCGGACTTGCCGGTTGTCATCTTTCCGGGTAATGTTGGCGACGAAAAAGCACTGGCCCATGCGTATAACATTCTGACAACGCAACAACCGCAGTCACGCACGCAACAGAAAGTCATCGGGTAAGGCTCAAAGGGCG
>JARFQK010000260.1 GCA_029287815.1 Gammaproteobacteria bacterium | reverse complement strand
GAAGCGCTCGAACAGCAGATCGAATTCGAGCGGGTCGAGGTCGGTGATCTTCAAGGCGTAAGCGACCAGCGAGCCGGCGCCGGAGCCGCGGCCCGGGCCAACCGGGATGCCGTTGTCTTTCGACCACTGGATGAAGTCCGCGACGATCAGGAAGTAGCCGGGGAACCCCATGTTGACGATCACGTCGATCTCGGTCTGCAGGCGGTTCTCGTAGGCTTTGCGGCGCTCGGCGTAATCCTCGTCGTTCGAATCGAGCACGATCTTCAGACGCTCCTCGAGGCCCTCTTTCGATACGCGCGCGAAATAGCTGTCGGTGGTTTCGCCTTCAGGGATCGGATATTGCGGCAGGAAGCTTTCGCCGAGGCGCACTTCGAGGTTGCAACGCTTCGCGATCTCGACCGTGTTCTCCAGCGCTTCCGGGATGTCCTCGAACAGCGCCTGCATCTCCTCGGTGCTGCGCAGGTACTGCTGGTCGGAGTAGTTCTTGGTGCGCCTCGGGTCATCCAGCGTACGGCCCTCATGGATGCAGACACGCACTTCGTGGGCATCGAAATCCTCGGCTCTGAGAAAGTGCACGTCGTTGGTCGCGACCACGGGCGTATCGGTTTTCAACGCCAGGTTCACGGCCTCACTGATATAGTGTTCCTCATTCTCGCGGCCAGTGCGCTGCAGCTCGAGGTAGTAGCGGTCGCCAAAGCTTTTCCGCCATTGTTGCAAGTGCAGCTCAGCCTCATCGCGCTTGCCCGCAATCAGCGCACGGCCGATATCGCCTTCCCTGCCGCCAGACAGCGCGATCAGGCCGTCGGCGTGTTCGTGGATCCACTCGCTCTGCATGATCGGAATGCCGCGGTGCTGGTTCGTCAGATAGCTCTTCGAGACCAGCTCGGACAGGTTGTGATAACCGTCCCCGTTTTGGCACAGCAGCAACATCCTGTACGGATGTGCCTGACTGCCGGCATTGTTTACCCACGCATCGACCCCAATCAGCGGCTTGATGCCGGCCGCCAGCGCGGCCTTGTAGAACTTGACCATCGCAAACAGATTGCTCTGGTCGGTCAGCGCGACCGCTGGCATTTGCAGTTCTACCAGGCGGGCCATCAGTGGCTTGACGCGCACCGCACCGTCGACCAGCGAATACTCGGTGTGCACCCGCAGGTGGACGAAGCCGGGCTTTTGGCCTGCAGGATCGAAGGGTACCGGTTGCTCGGAGCTGGAAGATGCTGTCAAATCGTGCCTCTTTTTTTTCTGATCGTTGCTCGCTTCCTGCCACCGTTCAAACCGGTTCCCGGCTGTGCCGGTGGTCGGCAACAGCGTTAGTGTACCCCAGCTAAATGCATTAGCGAAGACGGCTTTGTATGATTATGTTCAGGGTGTAAGCTATGGCTTGAGCCGACATGTTCAGGTGAATTGAAACTCGCAATAAATTATCAATAACAATAACTTAGAAAACTTTGTTAAAAACATTTCTCCGATGTCTGAAGCATTGGAATCGAACTGAGGAATACGAATATGCACAAGTCGACGCGTCTGACAGCCCTGGTTGCTGCGTTAGCCACCTCGTCCGCGGCGCTCGCCGTTGGCCTGCTCGACATAAGCCTGGAAAAACAAGGTAATGCGCCGATTCGCGACGGCGAGGAGCCGGTGATTCCGCTCAACACCAAGGACCAAAGCTACAATATCTGGGACACCTTGCGCGACACCAGCAAGGACCCGAAGCGCGAGCCTGGCATCATCAACGTGCAGAAATATGAGATGGGCTATTCCTGGTCCGGCATACCCACCTTCTTTCATCTGCCGATCGCGTTGACGCCGGCGGACTTGAAAGCCAGCAAGGTCGAAGTCGCGATCATGGGCGCCTACACCGACATGAGCTCTGGTATGCGCGGCGCGGCCCACGGTCCGAGCGCGTTCCGTAACTCCGAAGTCTACGGCGGCTGGGGCGTGGTCGAGCTGCCGCACATGCACGTAATGGTCGATCCGACGAAAGAGCTGGTCATGGCGGATTACGGCGATGCGCCGATCGACATCATGAGCACCGAGCGCAGTGTGCACGCGATCCGCGAGTTTGTGCGCCAGGCGGCCGCAGTGGAATACGCCCCGGGCAAACACGTGATGCCGGTGATCATTGGTGGCGATCATTCGCTGATGTACCCGGATGTGGCCGCCCTCACCGACGTTTACGGCAAGGGCAACGTTGGCGTGATCCATTTCGACGCGCATTTCGACGCCAGCAAATACGCCATGGGCCATTTGATCAACCACGGCACACCGGTATACCGTTTGATCGAGGAAAGCCTGGTGCCGGGCAAGAACTTCATCCAGGTTGGCCTGCGCGGCTACTACCCGGATGAAGAGTCGTTCAAGTGGATGCGCTCGAACGGTCTCCGCTACCACACGATGGCCGAGGTCGAGAAGCGCGGCTGGGACGCGGTCATGGAAGACGTGATCAAGGAAGCCCAGGACGGGCCTGAGTACCTGTTCATCTCGTTCGACGTCGACGTGCTCGACCCAGCCTTCGTGCCCGGCACCGGTACACCCGAACCGGGCGGATTGACACCTCGCGAGGCGTTCCCGCTGGTACGGCGCTTGTGCGCCGAGAGCAACGTGGTTGGTTTCGAGCTGGTCGAGTTGAACCCGCTGGCGGATCCGACCTATGTGTCTGCCATGAATGCGAATCGCATCGTGCGCGAGTGCCTGACCGGCCTGGCAATGCGCAAGCTGTTCCTGAACAAGAAACACTATCTGAGTCCGTTGACGACAGAGCATGGGAACCCGGTCAAGACGCCGGCGAGGGAAGAGCCCGCGAAAAAAGAGGCGCCGACCGCAGCGCCAATCAAACCGCCAGCCAAAACGCCGGTGGAAGTGCCAATACAATAGCAGACCTGGATCAAAGCGGGTTTGGCCACGGATGCGCTCATGGCGGTCGAGTGCATTCGCGGCTGAAGCCGCTCCTACAGGTTATCGCAAGAGCCTGCCCCCGTTACTGAGACACGCGCGGACCGGGCGGTAGCTGATGCGGTGTGCGGGACAAGGACCGTATTCGGCCAGTGCGCGAATGTGGGCGGCGGTCGGATAACCTTTGTGTCGGTCGAAACCGTAGCAGGGGTAGATCTCGTGGAGCAACAGCATCTGACGATCGCGTTCGACCTTGGCCAGGATCGAAGCGGCGCTGATCTCGGCGACGCGTCGGTCGCCTTTGACGATCGCAGTCGCCGGCATATCAACTTCCGGGCAACGGTTACCGTCGATGAAGACGTGGTCCGCTATCAGGCCAAGCTGCTCGACGGCTTGCCGCATCGCCAGCAGCGTGGCCTGCAGGATGTTGATGCGGTCGATCATCGCGGCATCGACGCTGGACACGGCGCAGGCGAGCGCCCGTCCGCGGATCTGTTCGGCGAGCTGTTCGCGGCGCTGTGCACTGAGTTGCTTGGAATCGGCGAGGCCTGTTATCGGCCTGTCTTTGTCGAGAATCACCGCAGCGGCAACCACATTGCCCGCCAGCGGGCCGCGTCCGGCCTCGTCGACACCGGCCACCAGGCCCTCGACCACCGGCACTTCATCCTGAAATCTCGTATACATTCCGGTAGAATCGCCCCTGTCTGATTATTGTTATTGTAGCGGCCGTATCATAAGAAGAAATCACTGACATGAGCAAGCTGAAAACCGCCGTTATCGGTGTCGGTTACCTGGGTAAGTTTCACGCGGATAAATATGCGGCACTGGATAACAGCGATCTGATCGCCGTGGTCGACGCCGATGTGCAGATCGGCAGGGCGATCGCGGACAAACACGGTGTCAAGGCATTGACCGATTACCACGAGTTGCTCGGCAAGGTTGACGCGGTCAGCATCGCGACGCCGACGACCACGCACCATCAGATCGCGCGCGACTTTCTCGAGCACAACTGCCATGTATTGATCGAAAAACCAATCACGGTCACGGTCGACGAGGCCGACGATTTGATCGAACTCGCGCTGTCGCACGAGCGCGTGCTGCAGGTGGGTCATCTCGAACGCTTCAACGCGGCTCTGATGGATCTGGGCGACACGCTGGAAACGCCGACGTTCATCGAATCTCACCGCCTGGCGCCATTCAATCCACGCGCGATCGATGTGAACGTGATTCTCGATCTGATGATCCACGATATCGACATCATCCTCGACATCGTCAAATCCGACATCAAGGAGATGCGCGCCTCGGGCACCCCGGTTCTGACCGGCAGCACCGACATCGCCAACGTGCGCCTGGAATTCGAGAACGGCTGTGTCGCTAACGTGACTGCGAGCCGCGTCAGCACCAAGACCGAACGCAAGATGCGCATCTTTCAGCAAAATGCTTATATCTCGGTGGATTTTCACAATCGCGTACTCAACATCTACAAGAAAGGCGACAAGGAAATGCATCCCGGCATTCCTGAGATCATTGGCGAGGAATCGACCTACGACAACAGCGATGCACTCAAGCTGGAAATCATCGCGTTCCTGGATGCGATACAACAGGGCAAGCCGGTGCTCGTCAGCGGCGAGGACGGCCGCCGGGCATTGGACGCGGCGATCCAGATTTCCGCGCTGCTCAAAGACAAATAAACCGAGGATTCGTCATGAATATCCCGATGGTCGACCTTAAGGGTCAATACAAAACCCTGAAAGATGAAATCGATACCGCGTTGATCGAGGCGTTGTCTGCGACCCAGTTTATTCTCGGTCCCAACGTCCAAGCCTTTGAGAACGAAGCGGCGAACTACCTCGGTGTCGACCACGCTGTCGGAGTCGCTTCGGGAACCGATGCGCTGCATCTGGCTCTGGAGGCGGCCGGCGTCGGTGCTGGTGACGAAGTCATCACCACACCGTTCACGTTTATTGCGACAGCAGAGGCGATCAGCTATCTGAACGCGCGCCCAGTGTTCGTCGATATCGATCCGTATACCTTCAATATCGACCTGAACCAGGTGGAACAGGCGATAACCGACAAAACCAAAGCCGTGGTGCCAGTGCATCTGTTCGGCCAGCCGGTCGATATGAATGCGCTGAAGGCATTGTGTGATGATCGCGGCCTGTTGATCATCGAAGACTGCGCCCAGTCGTTCGGTGCGCATATCGACAACAAAATGACCGGCAGTTTCGGCAAATTCGGCGCGTTCAGCTTTTTCCCGAGCAAGAACCTCGGGTGCTTTGGCGATGGCGGCCTGATCACGACAAACAGCGAACAGGGCGCGAACGAAATTCGGGTGCTGCGCAACCACGGCAGCCGCGAGCGCTATCACCACAATATGATCGGCTATAACAGCCGCCTGGATGAACTGCAGGC
>JARFQK010000398.1 GCA_029287815.1 Gammaproteobacteria bacterium | reverse complement strand
ACGAGATAGCGTGAATGGTCTCGTGGGCTCGGAGATGTGTATAAGATACAGGGCCTTATCAGTACGCGACGCCGCCTGGTGAGAAATGCGGGCTAGTTGCAGCGCGATTATTGATCTAGCATACTCGCCGGAGTTCCCAGACCCACATATCATCGGAGATTCATCAATGAAGCCCATAACCATTGAATTCAGTCTTAAGACCGCAGCGGGTGATTTCAAGGAAGATACGGTTGCCTTGCACACGCCGGAGGAGCTGTTTCAATATGTCGCGCCTGGTGGCGGCTGCGAGTCCATGCCGGATGATGTCGATGAAATTCAGATCGTGATGCTTTCGCCCGAACATCCGAACACCCAGAATCCGATTGCGGATCTGCGTTGTACGCTTGAGCTTGGTATGGTGTTTATCACGGGACCGCTCGCTGAAATTCTGCAGACGACCGAAGAGATTATCGACAAGGCTGGTCGCGGCGAGTTGTCGGACTCCTTCCTGACGGTGATAGGCGCCAAAGGGTAGCTAGCCCCCATTTCTCACCAGGCGGCGTAGAGAACTGATAAGGCATTGGCTCTTATGAGAAAACTCGAATGATCGAAAACACAGCGTGTTTTTCAACAGTGCCTATCACGGTTCAGGCTAGTCTTCGTGTCCGTAAGCTTGCTCTTATGGCTACGCTTTTCGCTCCAGAGCGACGCTTACAAACACGAATCCTGCGCCTGCTCCCGTGATCCTGGTGAGAAATGCGGGCTAGGCGCTTACGCCAATCGATTCGTAAGCGTCACTGGGTAATGCAAAGCGCGCCTGTTGCATCGCATTCAAGATAATTTCCACGGTTTCGACGTCGCTGTACCGATCGGTGTTGATGATCAGATCGTAGAACAGTGGATCGTTGATGTCGGCGTCATAGAGTTTCTTGACGTACTCGGTGCGCTCGTAATCCTGCTCGATGACTTTGTCGGTCGCGCGTTCGATGCTGATGCTTTCTCTGTCCGCGACACGCTTGGCGCATGCTTCGACCGAACCCACAACACGAACGCGAAAAGCCCGTTCGGGACCCAGGATAAAATTGGCGCCGCGGCCCAGGATCACGCCACCGTGAAGTGATATCGACAGGATCGTCTTTGCGAGGTGGTCCTGGTAATCTGCGTGGGTGAAGCTGTAACGGTTGATCAGGCGTTTCCACCAGTGCTGGCCCTTATCATCGACATGGCTGTTGATGATGCTGACATGCTCATCGAGAGCTTTCACCAGCGCCTGATCAACATTGGCGCGTCGCGCTACCTCCTGCAGGATCAGGCAATCGCAGCAGTGTAGTTCGAGTGCTTCAGCAAGCAGGTGGGCTATCTGGCAGCCCATCGCGCCATAACCTCGCGACAGGGTCACGACCATGGGATCAGGCCCCTGGCTTGTCTGCCCGGGTTTTTCAACGGCGCTTTTGGAATCTCTGATCGCTTCCAGCTCGGTCAGCTGGGCTTTGATCAGGCATTCTATCATCCTGTCTGCATTACATCTCATCGCAAGTAACCCCAAAAGCTCACAGGCGCGATTTTAACATCAATACTCTGATCGTTGCCTTACACGCTTGCACCAGGATGGATCACAAAAACGCATTGAATGATCCACGATAGGGCGGCGGTCGATGATAGTCAACACAAGTGATTGATTAATGATCTCGCCAAGCTGGCATCGATCCTGCATAATAGTCGCGAACTGATCGAAATTGGTAGGGCCTTCCTATGTCTAACGGTAGCAATCACGGCTTTTTGCCGTCCGGTCGATACATCGTCAATCACGATATCATGCATTGTACGGCAGATGGCGTAGTCGGAAATCATTTGTACTCGGGTCGCGCTCTCGGCCTGACCGAACCTGACGATTTCATCCAACTCAATCCACAGCTAAAACCGTTATGGGGCGAAATCACCAGTCACTATCGACGCATCGGCCTGAGCCATAGTGAGAATGTAATCTGGGATCTCGACCTGAACCAGCTGGGTGCGCACGAAGGTTTCTTGCCCTCGGTGTTTTTTTTCGGACCCAACGAAGGGCGTGTGTGGCAGGATTCGGCCTGGCTGCATGCTGTGGAATACATCAACTCAAAGAACAATTTCATTGCGCTGGCTGACGAGCTTGGCATCGATGTGCCGCAGACGCGTTGCTACGACAGCATTGAAGAGATTTCGGAAAACGAGATCGTATCGTTAAATATGCCCTGCTATATCAAGGCCGCGATCTCGGTGTCCGGTGTCGGTATCTATCGCTGTGCCAATCGCGAGGAGCTCAGGGATGCGATCGACCAGTTTGATCGGAATGTGCCGGTACAGGTGCAGGAAGAAATCAAAACCGACTCTTTCCTGAATCTGCAGTATCGGGTTATCGATGATCGGCTCATCAGGCTCGCAGCGACAGAACAGATTCTCGAGGGTTGTGCCCACCAGGGTAACCGCTTCCCGTCCAGCCACGCGCCCTGGGACGCCATCGAGCCGATGGCCCAGTGGCTCAAGGACCAAGGTATTAAGGGCATTTTCGCCTTTGACGTGGCAGTCATCGAGACACCAGCGGGCCCACGTTTCCCGGCGATCGAATGTAACCCGCGCTTCAATGGTGCGTCGTATCCGACAGTGATCGCGCAGAAACTCGACATCCCCGAGTGGACAGCGCGCACCTTCAAGACCCGCCACCGCAAACTGTCGGATATCGATTTGACGGACATCGAGTTCGATATGAAAACGGGCGAAGGTCTGGTCATCGTGAACTGGGGAACACTGTTGGAGGGCAAGCTGGTGCTGTTACTGGCGGGTTCGTCTGAATATCAGGACGTCCTGTTGACTGAGCTTGACCACCGCTTGTGATGCGCACCTATGTCGCAGCGATGTGACTTAGCCGGCACCAAAAACACATTCACGCAACAGCAATGAGCAGCAGCGGTACCTACTCACTGATGGTGCATGGCGGCGCGGGTGCGCTCGACAACGTCAAGGACGACAAAACGGCTTTCCGTTACCTCGACAGTATCCGCACCGTCCTGGAGCATGGGCGCCAGGTCATGGAGCTGGGCGGTTCCGCGCTGCAGGCAGTCGAAGCCTGTGCGATGTTGCTCGAAGACGATCCGGTATTCAACGCCGGTTGCGGTTCGGTGCTGAATGAAAACGGTAAGGTTGAACTGGATGCGGCGATCATGGACGGGCGTGATCTTGCGGCCGGCGCGGTCGCAGCCGTTGACAACATCGCCAACCCGGTTCAACTCGCGCGTCTGGTCATGACCGAGAGCGAGCACGTTATGCTGATCGCCGAGGGTGCGATGCGCTTTGCCGATCACTGCGGCATGGAGCGGGTGCCTGAAGACTACTTTTATACCCCAGACCGTGTCGAACAACTTCGCATGGCCCGTCTGCGGCACAAGGTGATGCTCGATCACGATGACAGCGAAATCGACAGTGAAGACCAGAAATACGGCACGATCGGTGCGGTGGCGCGCGACTCTCAGGGTAATCTGGCCGCAGCGACATCCACCGGTGGCATCGTGAACAAACGCATGGGCCGAGTCGGTGACTCGCCGATCGTTGGCGCGGGTGTCTATGCGGACAACGAGACTTGTGCCGTTTCTGCAACCGGTTTTGGCGAAGATTTCATGCGTTCGGTGATTGCCAAGACCATTTCCGATTTCATGCTGATGCAGGGCATGGATGGCATCAAGGCGAGCGCAGCGGGCATCGAATATTTCAAGCGAAAAGTCAACGGGCGTGGCGGGGTGATTGTGATCGACAACGCCGGCAACTGCGCGGGCGATTTCACCACGAAGAAAATGATCCACGGCTGGATCGAAAAAGGTGGGCAGGCCTACTGTCGTTTCTGAGCAAAGCCATCCCTTCTCAAAAATCCGAATCCTTCGTGAGCTCTCGTTTATAATGAAGCGCATTCATCCGATCCGGTTTATTCATGAATGCGAGCTCCCGGGAACAACAACCTGTCCTGATCAGGTCCTTACTGAGCGCTGATGCCTACGACCACCAGGTCGAGAACATCCAGCTGATCGAAACTCATATATCCTGGGTAATTCTGACGGGCCCGTTTGCCTACAAAATCAAGAAGCCCGTCGATCTTGGCTTTCTCGATTTTTCGACCCTCGAGAAACGCCTGCTCTGCTGCAATGAGGAATTGCGTCTGAACAGCCGCCTGGCGGCGGAGATCTATCTCGAGGTTGTGCCAATCGACGGCAGCCCGGAGCGTCCCGTTTGGGGAGGCAGCGGTCCGGTCATCGAATACGCGGTCAAGATGGTCCAGTTCCCACAGCAAGCGCAGCTCGATCACATGCTCGCCGATGGGCAGCTCGAGCCATATCATCTGGATGCGATCGCGTCTCTGGTCGCTGATTTTCATCACACAGCCGAGGTCGCACCGCCAGACAGCGACTACGGTGAGCCGCAGCGGGTGTACCATCCCGTCGCCGAGAACTTCAGCCAGATCAGGCAGCATCTGCACAGCACACAATACGATACCCGGCTCGCCGAGCTCGAACGCTGGAGTCAGGCATCGTTCGAATCGCTGGCGTCGGTGTTCGAGCAGCGCAAACGAGATGGTTTCATCCGCGAATGCCATGGTGACATGCATCTGCGCAATCTGGTCTGGTATCAGGACAAGCCGCTGGCCTTCGATTGTCTGGAATTCAATCCGGGGCTGCGCTGGATCGATACGCTGTCCGAAGTGGCTTTTCTGGTCATGGATCTGCAGGACAGAAAGCAGCCAAAGCTGGCGCAGCGGTTTTTGAACGCTTATCTCGAACAAAGCGGCGACTATGCCGGCGTACCGGTGCTGCGTTTTTATCTGGTCTACCGCGCGCTTGTGCGCGCCAAGGTCGCTGCGATTCGGGTAGCGCAACCAGGCATAGACGAGACTGAGAAGCAGCAGGCCGAGCAGGAGTTCGATACCTACCTCGAATTGGCGCAGTCTTACACGCGGCCTGTCAAAGCGAAACTGATGATCACATGCGGCATGTCAGCTTCCGGCAAGAGTACATTGACGCAACCATTGCTGGAAAACATCGCTGCGATCCGCATCCGCTCCGATGTTGAACGCAAACGCCTGTTCGGCATAGCGCCCGGCGAGGATAGCCGCACGGGTGTAGATCAGGGACTCTACTCGCCGAGCGCCGGGATTCAGACCTACCAGAAACTCAGGCAACTGGCCGCGACCGTACTGGCAGCCGGCTTCACGGTGATTGTCGATGCTGCGTTTCTGAAGCAGGCTCAGCGCGCGGAATTCGCTCAGCTGGCTGATGACATGGCGCTTCCCTTCATTATCCTGGAGTTTACCGCGGCTGCCGACACGCTGCGCCAGCGCATCCGTAACCGGGTGACCGATGTCTCTGATGCAGATCTGACCGTGCTCGAGCACCAGCTGGCGACGTTTCGTCCGTTGGAGCTCAGCGAACGGGCACATTGCATCACGATCGATACCGAGAAAGCGTTCGATCCCGATGAGCTGGCCAGCGCGATCGAACAACAGGCGGCGCAGTTCAGCTGATAGCCGATGCGCGCATGAACCGCTTCAATCCGAATTCACGCATGTTGCTGTTCATTGTGGCTCTGGTGCTGCTGCTGGCGGTGGTCCATGTTGGCGTGATCAGCATCACATTCGCCAAACTCGGATTGACCCAGGACTCGGCATTCGTGTTGTTGTTCTGCTCTTTATTTGGCAGTCTGATCAATATCCCGCTGTTCACGATCAAATCCGAGAAACCGATCGCAGTCCGGGATGTTCCGTTGTCGAGTCTGCTGCGGCCGTACCTCAAGCCGCTGACTGGCAGGACACTGATTGCAGTCAATGTCGGTGGCTGTTTGATCCCGGTATTGTTCTCTGTGTATCTGATACTGAGTCAGCCCTTGTTGCTCCATGAAATCATCATTGGTATTACGGTCGTTGCCGTGATCAGCTATATTTTCAGCTTCCCGGTACCGGGCACCGGGATTGGCATGCCGATGATCATCGCGCCGGTGTCGGCAGCCGTCATCGCGCTGCTCTTAGACAGCGAACACAGTGCGCCACTGGCTTATATTAGTGGTACGATGGGTGTGCTGATCGGTGCCGACTTGCTCAATTTCAGGCATATTGCGCACATGGGGGCCTTGCTCGCATCGATTGGCGGTGCCGGTACGTTCGATGGCATTTTCATGACCGGAATTCTAGCGGTATTGCTGGCATGAACGGTATGTAATCCCGGCCCCGTAGGGTGCGCCGTGCGCACCAGAAATGTCGCGACTTAACATCGTGGTCGCGGTGCGCACGGCGCACCCTACCCGAGGGAGGACAGAAAATGATACCCAAACGACAACTTGGCAACGCCGGTGACGAGGTCGGCTGCCTCGGTTACGGTGCCATGGTGCTCGAGGGCTATTACGGTACTGTTGACGAGCCGGATGCGATTACGACGATACGGCATGCGCTCGATCTGGGCATGGATTTCATCGACACAGCCGACGCCTACGGCGCCGGTCACAATGAGATGCTCATTGCCAAAGCCATCAAAGATCGTCGCGACGATGCTTTCATATGCACCAAGTTCGGTATCGTCTACGACGAGAACGAGCCGGGCACCAACCTGGAGACCGGCTGGGGCTTTTCTCTAAAAATCAACGGCGCGCCGCCGTACGTGAAGAAATCACTGCACAGAAGTCGGGATCGATTGGGTGTTGATGTGATCGACCTCTGGTACGCGCATTATCCTGACCCTTCGATACCGATTGAAGAGACCGTCAGTGCGATGGCCGATTGTGTGGAGAACGGCGATGTGCGTTACCTCGGTCTGTGCAATGTCACGGCTGATGAGGTCAGGCGGGCAAACGCGGTCCATCCGATATCGGCTGTGCAATACGAGTACTCGTTGTGGCGGCGCGAAGTCGAAACCGATTTGCTGCCGACGCTGCGTGAGCTCGGCATTGCACT
>JARFQK010000388.1 GCA_029287815.1 Gammaproteobacteria bacterium | reverse complement strand
TGTTCACGATTGGCTTCGAGATTCCGTCCGCCCGACTTCATTTCCGCGATGAATTCCCTGGCAAACTCCCCGCTCTGGATTTCACCCAGAATCTTTTTCATCTCGGCCTTGGTATTCTGATTGATCACACGCGGGCCCCGGGTGACGTCACCATACTCGGCTGTGTTCGATATGGAGTAGCGCATATCGGCGATCCCGCCCTGATACATCAGGTCAACAATCAGCTTGAGCTCGTGCAGACATTCAAAATACGCCATCTCGGGTGCGTAACCGGCTTCGACCAGCGTCTCAAAACCTGCCTGCACCAGCGCCGTGGTTCCACCGCACAGAACGGCCTGCTCTCCGAACAGGTCGGTTTCGGTCTCTTCGCGAAAGCTTGTTTCGATGATGCCGGTGCGACCACCACCGATAGCTGACGCGTAGGACAGCGCCAGATTCTTCGCATTACCTGACGCATCCTGATAGACAGCGATCAGGTCGGGTATACCACCACCGTTGACGAATTCGGTGCGAACAGTGTGCCCGGGCGCTTTCGGCGCTATCATGATCACATCGAGGTCCTCGCGCGGCTGGATCGCCCCGAAATGAATGTTGAAGCCATGGGCAAAGGCCAGCGCGGCACCTTGCCGGATATTCGGCTCGACCTGATTCGTATAAAGATCAGCCTGGTGTTCGTCGGGTGCAAGCACCATGACGACGTCGGCGCTGGCTACGGCATCTGCAATCGGCTTAACCGTCAGACCTGCCTGCTCGGCCTTGACAGCCGATGCGGAACCCTCACGCAAACCTACGTACACTTCAACACCCGAGTCTTTCAGATTGTTGGCGTGCGCATGCCCCTGTGACCCATATCCGATAATACTGACCGTCTTGCCTCGGATGATCGCAAGATCACAATCTTTATCGTAATAGATATTCATTAAAATTTTCCTGATTAGCTTCTTGTGAAATTTGGCTCGATGGTGCCTGATCAGCCCAGCGCAGTCTCGCCTCGACTGATGCCGATCGAACCGGAGCGCACGACTTCCAGTATCGTGATGCTGGAAAGTGCGGCCACGAACGCATTGAGCTTGTCACCTTTGCCAGTGATTTCGATCGTGAATGTTCTATCGGTAACATCGATCACGCGCCCATTGAAAATATCGGCGAGGCGCTTGACCTCATCGCGCTCCTCATCGACCGCGCTGACCTTTATCAGCATCAGCTCGCGTTCAACAT
The DNA here is from genome assembly GCA_029287815.1 of Gammaproteobacteria bacterium. Taxonomy (GTDB): domain Bacteria; phylum Pseudomonadota; class Gammaproteobacteria; order SZUA-229; family SZUA-229; genus JABDQW01. The sequence continues at coordinate 2,607 of JARFQK010000388.1, read as the reverse complement.
GCACATCCGCGGTCATGTCGATCAGTTTCACAACATCGATCAGCTTGTTCAACTGTTTGCTGATCTGCTCAATGATCTCTTCGGTTCCGTTGGTCACAACCGTCATGCGTGACAACGAAGGATCATCAGTCGGTGCAACCGACAGCGATTCGATATTGTAGGCGCGCGCCGAAAAAAGTCCGGCCACGCGCGATAGTGCGCCTGACTCATTCTCCAGTAACAGGGAAATGATATGTCTCATCCTGCCTTACACCAGTATCATTTCATTCAGGCCCGCGCCCGCAGGTATCATCGGATAGACGTTTTCGGTTTTGTCTGTGAAACAATTGAGAAACACCAGCTCGTCCTTGCGACTCAAAGCATCTTCGAGGGCGGCCCGCACATCGGCGGGTTTATCGATCTGAATTCCAGTGTGACCATAGCTTTGTGTCAATGCAACAAAATCGGGCAAAGCATCGACATAGGACATTGCGTAACGTTTCTCGTAGAAGAACTCCTGCCATTGCCTGACCATACCCATGTACTGATTGTTCAGGCAGATGATCTTGATTGGCAAGCCATACTGTTTACAGGTCGAGAGTTCCTGAATACACATCTGGATGCTGGCTTCGCCCGTTACACAGACCACGGTCTCGTTCGGGTACGCGAGCTGCACACCCATCGCGGCCGGCAGCCCAAATCCCATCGTACCAAGCCCACCCGAATTGATCCAGCGTCTCGGCTTGTTAAAACCATAGTACTGGGCGGCCCACATCTGGTGTTGGCCCACATCCGAGGTGACGAATGCATCCCCATTGGTGACTTCGTGCAGCTGCTCGATCACGAATTGTGGCTTGATCAAGTCACTGTCGCGATCATATTTCAGGCAATCCTGAGAGCGCCACTCGCCGATCTGCGCCCACCACTTCTCAAGCGCGAACGCATTCGGTAAACGACCTTCCTTCTCGAGCACCCCGTTCAGGTTCTCGAGCACCTGCGCAACCTGGCCAACGATCGGGATATCGACTTTGACGTTTTTTGAGATCGATGCCGGATCGACATCTACATGGATGATGCTCGCACTCGGGCAGAACTTTTCCAGGTTACCGGTGACGCGATCATCGAAGCGCGCGCCGATCGCAATCAGCACGTCGCAGTGATGCATGGCCATATTCGCCTCGTAGGTGCCGTGCATACCCAGCATGCCCAGAAATTGCTGGTCGCGGGCCGGATAGGCGCCGAGGCCCATCAGTGTATTCGTAATCGGGTAACCCAGCCGCTGTGCGAATTCGGTCAACTGCGCGGAAGCATCGCCAAGGATCACACCACCACCCGTGTAGATCATTGGCCGTTCCGCTGACAAAATCAGGTCGACCGCTCTCTTGATCTGGCCGATATGGCCCTTCACGGTCGGATTGTACGAGCGCATCTTGATCTCTGCCGGGTATGTGAACTCGCAACGGGCGGCGGTGATATCCTTCGGGATATCGATTACCACCGGACCCGGACGCCCGGTGGTTGCGACGTAGAACGCTTTTTTGAAGGTCGTGGCGATATCCTTGACGTCCTCGATCAAGAAATTATGTTTGACCACCGGACGCGTGATACCGACTGAGTCCACTTCCTGGAACGCATCATTGCCGATCAAATGCCGCGGCACCTGGCCAGTGATGATCACCATGGGTATCGAATCCATATGGGCTGTCGCGATACCGGTTACGGCGTTGGTTGCTCCGGGACCGGACGTCACCAGAACCACGCCCGGCTTGCCGGTCGCTCGAGCATAGCCGTCTGCCGCATGGGTTGCGCCCTGTTCGTGGCGCACGAGTATGTGTTGCACCTCATCCTGCTTGTTGAAAGCATCATAGATGTGCAAGACCGCACCGCCCGGATAACCAAAGACGAAGTCAACGCCCTCGGATTTGAGACATTCGATTACGATATCTGCGCCAGTCAATTCCACTTGTATTACTCAGAAAAATAAAAAAACCTTGTAGATCATGCACTTTTAACGAGCGCGGCAACTTACGCGAACCTTGAAGTGTAAACTGTTCACCTGAAAATTTCATCAGAATTTTTGTCAGGACAAATTTCATCAGAATGGAAGACGAAGAACTGGCTCGCATTTCTCGCCAGGCGGCATAAGCCCGCATTTCTCACCAGGATCACGGGAGCAGGCGTAGACTCACCCCCGCCGGACGAGCCCTCTGTTGATCTTTGTATCCAAGAGAGATTTTGCGAAAGAGCGGGCTGGCAGTATGTATCTCTGACTGAGTATGTCGTTATGGATGCCGAGATCAAGTCAGGACTGTCTCATCTGGGCAAGATGCGCGTCAACAGCTCCTATCAAAGCTCCAGATCGATCTCTCCACCCGCCACCCTTGTCAACGCTTCTGCGATTGCGTCGGGTGATGGCATGATATTCATGAAACTGTTTGATCCCATCATACTAAGATCTGGAAAATTCATCGCAATTCTAAAACGTCCGTGCAGCGCTTCAACATCACCGCCCTTGACCAGGATTTCATAAGGCAGATGCGGTGTTGAGCGCACTGGCTCGAAATCGATTTCACGCATGATGAAAGCCTCGTCCATGTATTTGTTGCCCGCTTCCGCATCAGCCTTCAT
>JARFQK010000329.1 GCA_029287815.1 Gammaproteobacteria bacterium | reverse complement strand
CAGACTCGTTGATCGCGCGATCAACGAGTCTGACCCCTTGTTTTGTGTAAAATAGGGTGCTGACGCCGTTTCGGACTATTGATCGTCATTGACGCCTGACATTTTTCGCAAGTAACCGCCCCGTGTCCAATTTGCTCCAACTCCCGCTACCGTCATCGCGCGCCGAAACGGTGGACTGGTGCCGCTTGTACGGCAGTTCGCTGGCGCTGGCCACTGTCGAGGCCGCGCGCAGCCACGCTGCCGGCCCGGTGGTGCTGGTGGTCGATGATCTAGCCCACGCCGGCCAGCTGCACGACGAGATCAGCTTCTACAGTAGTGCTCGCCACACGCTGCTGCATCTGCCGGATTGGGAGATCCTGCCCTACGATATATTCTCGCCCCATCAGGACATTATCTCCGACCGTTTGAAAACCCTGCACGCGCTGCCCAAGGCTCAGCCCGGTGACGTCCTGATCCTGCCGGTCAACGCGCTGCTGCAGAAACTGACGCCACGCCGCTATATCGAGCAGCATGTGCTGCTGCTGAAGGTCGGTGACCGACTCGAAATCGACGCGTTCCGACGCAGGCTCGAGGCCAGCGGCTATTCAAACGTGTCGCAGGTGATGGAGCACGGTGAGTTCGCGGTCAGAGGATCCATCATCGACCTCTACCCTGCTGGCAGCAGCCTGCCCTACCGCATCGATCTGTTTGATGATGAAATCGAATCGATTCGAAGTTTCAATCCGTCTGACCAGCGCACGCTGGAAAAAACCGACCGCATCGAACTGCTGCCCGCACGCGAATTTCCGACCGACACCGATGCAATCAGACAGTTTCGCGAGCGCTACCGCGAACAGATCGCCGGCGATCCGCTGATCAGCCAGATCTACAAAGACGTCAGCGATGGTCTGATGCCCGCTGGCATCGAATATTACCTGCCGCTTTTTTTCGACCGGCTCGAAACGATTTTTGATTATCTGCCTGAGAACGCATTGTTCATCCTGCCGCAGCCGCTCCGATCCGACATCGACGAGCTCTGGCAAAATCTGGCCGAGCGTTACGAACAACGGCGGCACGATATCGAACGCCCGTTGCTGCCGCCAGCGACGCTGTTTCTGGATGCTGATGAAGTCACGCGGCACCTCGAGAGCTTTAGAAGAGTCGTGGCCTCGACGCACAAGAGCACGGCTACTGAACACAACCTTGCAGTCGGGACACCACCACAACTGCTGTTGCAAACCCAGGCACAGCAGCCAGCCAAAGAGTTCGTTCACTACCTGAATACCTACCCCGGCCGCATCTTGCTGGTTGCCGAGACCGCGGGTCGTCGCGAGGCCCTGCACGACCTGCTCCGCGACAACCATCTGTACGCCGCAGCCTGCACCAGCTGGCAGGATTTTTTGCAGAGCACCCAGAAGCTTTGCATTACGGTTGCCGACATCGGCCACGGACTGCTGTTGCAGCAGCCGGCGATCAGCGTGATCACCGAACCGCAGATTTTCGGTCAGCGCGTATCCCAGCAGCGTCGACGAAAACGCGCCACGCTCGATGCAGACGCGGTGATCCGCAACCTGACCGATTTGCACATCGGGTCTCCGGTGGTGCATATCGATTACGGGATCGGGCGCTACCTCGGCCTGCAGCGGCTGCAGGGCAGCGACGACATGCAAGCCGAGTATCTGACCATCGAATACGCCGGTGGGGACAAACTCTATGTGCCGGTCACCTCGCTGCATCTGATCAGTCGCTATACCGGCGCGTCCGAAGAGCACGCACCGCTGCACCGACTGGGCAGCGACCAGTGGCACCGCGCCAAAAGGAAAGCAGCGAAGAAGGCCGCCGATGTGGCGGCTGAACTCCTCGACGTCCACGCCAGACGCGCCGCCGCGACCGGACACAGCTACGCTGTCGGTCAGGATGAATACGCCAGCTTTGTCGCCGGCTTCCCGTTCGAGGAAACGCCCGACCAGGAGACCGCGATCAGTAACGTGATCGAAGATTTGTCCACACCGCAACCGATGGACCGCGTTGTCTGCGGCGATGTCGGCTTCGGCAAAACCGAGGTCGCGATGCGCGCGGCCTTCGTTGCAGCCAACAGCGGCAAGCAGGTCGCGATACTGGTTCCAACCACCCTGCTCGCACAACAGCACTACCAGAACTTCAAGGACCGGTTTGCCGACTGGCCGATACGCGTGGCGTGCCTGTCGCGCTTCAACACCAAAAAGCAGCAGGATGAGATCATCGCCCTGCTCAAGAACGGCCAGGTCGATATCGTGATCGGCACGCATAAACTATTGCAAAGCAATATCGAATTCGACGACCTGGGTCTCATCATCGTCGATGAAGAGCACCGCTTCGGCGTACGCCATAAAGAGAAACTGAAGTCACTGCGCGCTGCAGTGGACATACTGACGCTGACCGCTACGCCGATACCGCGCACGCTGAACATGTCGCTGGCCGGTGTGCGCGACCTGTCCATCATTGCGACGCCACCGTTGCAGCGGCACTCGATCAATACCTTCGTCACCGAGTGGAACGACCCGTTGATCACCGAAGCCTGCCAGCGCGAGATCAAGCGTGGCGGACAGGTCTACTTCCTGCACAACGAAGTCAAGACGATCGAGAAGGTCGCTGACCAGGTCCGCGACCTGGTGCCCGATGCACGTGTCGAAGTCGCGCATGGGCAGATGCCAGAGAAGCAGCTCGAGCAAGTCATGCTCGATTTCTATCACCAGCGTTTCAATATCCTGGTTTGTACTACGATCATCGAAAGCGGCATCGATGTCCCGAGCGCGAACACGATCATCATCAACCGCGCCGACAAGCTCGGAATGGCCCAGCTGCACCAGATTCGCGGCCGTGTCGGCCGCTCGCACCACCGTGCTTATGCCTACCTGATCACCCCGCCCCTATCGGCGATGACCGAGGACGCGAAGAAGCGGCTGGATGCGATCGAGTCGCTGGAGGATCTCGGTGTCGGCTTTACACTGGCGACCCACGACCTCGAAATCCGCGGCGCCGGTGAATTGCTCGGCGAACACCAGAGTGGACAGATTTCGGAGATCGGTTTCAGCCTGTACACCGAAATCCTGGAGCAAGCCGTCAGGTCGCTGAAGGCCGGCGAAATCCCCGATCCCGACGCACCACTGAACGCCGGCATCGAAATCGACCTCGGCATCCCAGCCGTGATCCCGGATGACTACGTCTACGACGTGCATTTGCGCCTGATTCTGTACAAGCGCATCGCGAGTGCCAAATCTCGAACCGAGCTGGACGAACTCAAGGTTGAATTCATCGACCGCTTTGGCCTGCTGCCTGAGCCGACGAAAAACCTGTTCGAGATCACCGAGCTCAGACTGCTGGCCGAACAGATCGGCCTGCAAAAAATCGACGCCAACGATAACGGCGCCAGGTTGCTATTCGGCGAGAAACCGAATATCAATCCAGCCAAAATGATCGAGCTGATTCAAGCTTCACCCAACTTATACCGATTTAATGGCGTCGATGTTTTGAGCATTAGCAAAGCTCTGCCGCAGGACCGGTCACGCATCGATGAAATCACCGAGGTGTTGCACAGCCTCGGCGAGAAAATCGCCGCTTGACCTCCTATACGTGAATGGTGGCCGCAGCACCGCCTACCCGCCCACCTTCGTTGTTGCACTGGTGATCTCTTCGTACTTCAGGCTTTGCCTGTCGTACATTTCCTTGAATGCCTGTACCTGTTCCAAATGGTCTTCACGATAGAGATCTTGCAAATAGCCGTGTGCAATGGTCTGATAGTTCAAAGCCGTACTGACAGTGAACTCCCCCGCAGCGGTTACCGGAATGCGATAGCTAATCTCATCACTACCCAGATTGAAGTTCGTATCGTCAACGGCTTGACCGTGCACAGCAACATCCGATGGCACCTCGAACTTGTTGAAGCCTTTTGGCGTCAGCCGGTTATCTTTCAGATAGCGCGCAGCGCGAAGTAGCGTGTAAGTGATATTGCCATTTGAATCACCCATGACAGGCTCGTAAATCTGCACCTGATCGGATGAAGTTATCAGCTCGTAATGCGGTTCGAACAGCGTTTGATCGCCGTCATTGTCAGCCCCGACAATGGAACCATCCGGATTGACCTTGCCCGATTCAAACAGGACATTACCGGCGCTGTCCGTGACTTTGAAATGGAGCCACATACGCCGTGACGGGTAGGCTGTTGGGGTTTTGTGTCCTGAGTTATTTTCGATTCTGATGCGTACTTCCAATATGCCGTCAACGACAGACGTCGCGATGATCTCGATATTGGCTGCACTCTTCAGCATTTCGCGCGCACGGTCGATACCCAGTTGCAAGTTTGTGCTGGTGACATCCAGCTGGGCAGCATTGTCCCGGAGCAAAGTCAACATCGTTGTATTGGCCCCGACCAGCTCATGTTTGCCAAAGCCCTCTTTCGGGCTCAACCAGCTGGGCCGGTTCGAGACTCTCGATGTTGTCTTGGGCAGATGACAATCCTGACAGCTTTTTGGATTCGTGCCGGCGTCGTCGAAAACAGAATGCTGCCACTCAGTGTAAGGCATCTGCTCTGGAAATTCCGATTCCGCCGATGTGGTCAGCAGATTGCCCTCCTGGTCGACAAACGGCGTCTTCAGATTGTGGCAGCTCGCGCACAGCGCAGAGTCCGATACATGGGCACTGTAAGCCGGCGTGTAACCGGTGTTTCTGATCATCGGCTGACCCAAGATATCGCTGTACTGTCCATAGATTACCTGGGTGTCATTAATCTTATACTGGCCGGTGAAGCCGTTCAGCGTGCCCAAATCTGCATGATCCGCGATCTGATGACACAGCGTACAGCTGACGCCGTTCATCGCCGCATCGTGCAATGCATGGCCGGGAGTCAGGATGCCATCAGGTCCAAAGAGCTCGATACCCCTGCCCTGCACCTTGGTGATTTCATAATTGGCCATCGGTGCGTGGCATCTTGAACATGTGTCATTGATCACCGTCGACAACTGTGGATTGCGTTCCAGCTCGGTCGCGACTTTTGCTCGCCAGAACGGATCCTTGGATGAGTTGGCCATCATCGACGCCTGCCAGTCGCGTACCAGGGATACGTCATTGCCCGAGTTGTCCGATATTCCGTCGTGGCAAGAGACACAGTTGCCGGAACCCGAAAAATGCGACGTTGTGAAGTTCGTGTCTTCTGCGTACGCGAAAATGCCGCACAGCGACAACAATACGCTCGCCACAGCGCGAGGATATGCTGGGAACATGTAAAGTCCTCCAAAAAAAGTGGGCAGTTCTAAGGCTCTTCGCCCTCTATGATTTGGTACATTTGATTATGGTCAGATCGGAGCAGCAAAAGAACGCCTAACCATGGTGTCATTGTGGGATTTGACACTGCGGCAAGCTAACTTATTTCGTCAGACTTCGCATTGATAATCGTCAATTTTTTAGAAAAGGTCCGGGTTGAAACCGAGGCTAACGCTGCGAGGTCGTGCTCACGGAGTTGACCGTGCCGGCATTGATGACGAATTCAGGCGTGGGATCAGCTCAGGGGGGTCTGAGCAGGCAATTCGTGAGACGTTACAAAAACCTGCCTATTCCGAGTCACTCGCATTGATGTGATCATTGAACGCCGCGAGCAAGATGACCGTCGCGGTAACGATCAACACAAAGACAGTCACGGCAACAAGGTATGCGGGCAACCCCGCCAGACCGGTCGCGAGCATGACTCGGTACGAAAGCACGGCGGTAAAGGGCAAAATGCAGATCATGAACAGAAAAGCAGCGAACGCGCGAAACATCACAGGTCCCTCCCGTTTTACCAGGAACGATGATAGAAGAATCTGGGCGATCCACCTTGACCCAATGCGCCAACCGTTTGCTTGCCGTCGGCCAACGAGCATGAATGTGATCCAACCTCAGCACGCCCGGCATTGAAAAAAGCTGTATACTTTCTGGAATGAAAACACTGGTTTCCCTACTCATTTCGATCAACCTGTTAGTGTGCTCAACGAGCGCGGGCGCAGCCACCGAGTACGACATCGAACTCATCATTTTCGCGGACAACTCCGGTCGTTATGCGAACAGTGAACTCTGGCAGCGTGAACTCGAGACGCATGCATCGATTTCAGCAGAAGCGCAAAGCGAGCCGACCAGAAAAGCCACCACCACGCGCACGACCGCGACCGAGACTGCACCAGGCATCACCAAAATAAAGGGCATAGGACTCGAGCCCTACGCTCGAAAACTGAAAGCCAGCAAGCGATACAAGGTCCTGGTACATAAGGCCTGGAGACAGCCTGGGCTACCGAAGAAAGAAGCCATTGCGATTCCGATCGACACCCGTGCCAAGAGTACCGCCGCCCAGCAAGCCAGCAGCATTCATGGCACCATCAAGGTGGCACTCGCAAGATATCTGCACGTGTACGCCGATATGATCTATCAACAGCCGCGCAAACAGCCGGCGCCCGTTTGGGCCGAGGGTGACGCGAGCCAGTATGTGCAGTACCCCATCCAGTCCCATCGACGCATGCGCAGCAAAGAGCTGCACTACATCGATCATCCGCTGGTGGGCATACTCGTCAAGGCCATGCCAGTCAAGACAGAGCAGAAAACAGAGAAAAAGACTTGACACTTCACCCTGCCGGCAGGCCTTGCCACTATCGGCTGGCCAGGCAGCAAAGATGATTCACTTAGCGCGGGAGAGAGTTCTAAGCACTGAATTTGCAGAATCCTGTGGCATCGCGTAGCCGGAACCGGCCTTTTCGTTGACAATGGGAAGGATCTTGCACGATAACGGCAAGAAACAAACCCCTGACTTTACAAACTCTCCGAGATGCGGGTTTAGCCCGCAACAAGCGGGCTATGCTGGTTCCGTCTGGCTCGGCTTCCAACCTACCCTGCGTTCAATGCCGGAACGCCGCCCAAGTGCATCCCCAAATCGCACTGTTTCCCGCCTGTCTTGCCCGGATCTTCGCTCGCGTACGCGTCGCTCAGTTGTTGTAGTTTTGTTGTGCTCTGACGTCATGTGTCAATAATTTTTATCATTTAGACGAAAACTAACCCCAATTCCAAACCTCAAGCAACTGCTATGCCAGAAATTAAGCTAAACAGTTTTCAACAACATATGAGGCCGCCCAAGCACGATGTAACTACAAGTGGGCGAAAATGTAAAGATTCTCG
>JARFQK010000326.1 GCA_029287815.1 Gammaproteobacteria bacterium | reverse complement strand
CAGGTGCTGCTGATTGACCGCTGGCGCCAGAATGTTGAACAGCACCTCGCTTTCCGGGATCGGTTGATCCGAATAGCTGTAGCCAACGCGCCAGTCGAAATTGGCCGCGGTCCACTGGTAACCGACCTTGAAGACACCGATGTCTTCCCAACCGAATCCGGCACCATCAGAACCACCCAGACAACCAGCACCCGATGCCGGTGCGGTTGGTGAGGCAGGCAAACACCCCGGCGACTGAAATTTGGATATCGGATTCGAAATCGCCTTCACGTCGGAGTACATGATGCGCTGGTAATCGGCGACTATCACACCCGTCTTGCCGACATCGAACGACGCACCCAGCGTGAAGGTCGACGGGATGTCGAATTCTCCACCTTCGGCGAACAGGCCCGCGTATTCATCATGAGTGTCCATGTATATCTTGGACTGGTAGCTTATACCGACGCGCAAGCCTTGAGCGACTTCACCCTGATAGCCCAGTTTGCCGCCAAGACCAAACTTTGTTGAGGTCCGGTTGCCAGAGAGCCTGGTCGGATCGAGCGAGAAGGCGGAGAAGAACTCCAGGCCCTGGGCGCGAAAGCGCTGACCCACTACGATGATACTGGCGCCCAATGCATGCTTCGGATTGAGTTTGTAGGAGCCGTTTAGATTGAAAAATAATTGTTCCAGGTTGACGCCGGCGGTACCTGCACCGTACGTGCCGGGCAATTGTGTTGAACCAGCACCCGTTCCGCCTGTCAGCGCATCATTAACCGATGCAAAGCCACCCTTGTATTCGGTATTCATGCCGCCGTTGCCGTAAATCGCAATACCAAGCGTGGTTGAGGGACTCAACACATTGTTCCAGGCAAAATGCGGAAGCAAGAATACATCGTTTTCGCTTTCGATACTCTGGCTGCCGTCGCCAATACTAAAGGTAAACTGGCCTGTTGCAGGATCGAAGAAATTGGACGCAGGGCCCGTTGACGTATATTTACGCGGTGACGGAGAGAAGATCTGCAGGCCTAGATCGACCCGCGAATCAACAAATGCCATACCGGCCGGGTTAACGGCTGCTGCCATGGCATCCTGCGAAAATGCGGCGCCGGCTCCGGCCAGGCCCTTGTTCTTAGTGCTGTAACCTGGCATGAAATAGCCGTTGGTCGCCTGAGCAATCGGTGCTGCGAGCAGTCCTGACACGGTCATCGCGAGCAGGGATTTTCGGATTTTAAAATTCATCAATCTGGTCTCCAGTAAAAGTATCAAAAGTCTTTATTATTTAACGCTTATTTTCCAACGTTGCGCATGGAAGCCATGCGCGCACATCGAAAACTTTGCAATGAATACGCGATTCATTGCGAATACTTCTCTCATTCATAAGTAATTGAGAATCTAGTAATGTACTAACAGCCATAAAAAAACCCGGTCAGTGACCGGGTTTTCGTATTCGTTGTTCGCCGATTCGGCAAGACGATCAGACCTTTTTCATCAGAAAGCAGAATTTTCCGCCTTCTTCGGTTGACTCGAGCAATTCATTGCCGGTTTGTTTGGCAAAAGCCTCGAAGTCCTTCACCGAGCCGGGGTCGGTCGCCACGATGCGCAAGACCTTTCCCGCATCCATCGCCGAAAGTGCCTTTTTCGCGCGCAATATCGGTAACGGACAATTCAGTCCGCTTGCATCAAGCTCTTCATCGTAATCTGCCACAGCTAGACTCCTTTTTCATCGATCGTAGTGTTCAGCACTTGTGCGCTGCAAGAAAGGCCCTATATATAATGGATGCATTGACAAAAGGCAAGCGTCGGTTATTCTGACAACTTTCGCAGGCCTTACCTGTCCGAACATCCACTATGTGCTTGATCTCCAGATTTCATCATCGGCTGGCTTGCTTGCTGCTGGTACCGTTGTTTGCTGTCGGCGTTAGCCGCGCCGAGCTGCCAACCCTTGGTGATCCGACATTGAACAGCATCAGCGCGCGCGAGGAGGCACAGCTCGGGTTATCGTATTACCGCTACTTGAAGGGCAGCCTGCCAATCGTCGACGACGTGCAGCTGAATTACTACCTTGAAAGCCTGGCACAAAAGCTGATCACGCAGTCCGATGAAGCGGGACGAAAATTTACGTTTTTCATCGTGCAGTCGCCAGTCATCAACGCTTTTGCGTTACCAGCGGGTTACATTGGCGTTCACAGTGGGCTTTTTCTTGATGCTGACAACGAAAGCCAACTCGCCAGTGTACTGGCCCACGAAATCTCACACGTCACGCAGCGCCATCTGGCTCGAATGATTGACGAATCGGGTAATTCAATCGCAATCAATGTTGCAACCTTGCTCGCTGCGATCCTGGTGGGATCGCAAAACTCCGAAGCCGGACAGGCCGTTTTGATGGGGGGATTGGCCGGCGCACAGCAGTCCTCGATCAACTTCACGCGTGCGAACGAATACGAGGCAGATAGGATCGGGATAGGCCTGCTGATCGAAGCAGGTATCAACCCGGACGGCATGGTCGAATTCTTCGAGCACCTCCTCGACAGAGGCAGCGGTTTGCAGATCGAATATATCAGAACTCACCCGTTAGACATCAACCGGGTTACTGAAGCGAAGAACCGGATTAAAGTCGAGCACTCCACCTTGCCGAAGAACAGCGAGGACTTCATGTTTGCCAAAGCCCGTTTGGCTGTACTGTCGAGTCAAAATAACAGTCTTCGAAAGCTGATCACAGCCAACGAGCATATCGACAGCGATATCGCCGACTATCTGCGCGCGATCGCCTATACCAAGATTGCCCAACCGGACAAGGCCGTCGCTCTGCTTCAGAAGCTTTCTGAACGGAACGAGCACCCCTGGATCAAGCTGGCTCTGGCGGAGGCTTACTTCGCCAACGGCAGCACCAACCTCAGCTTGGGTTTGCTGGAGGAAATGCATGACCTGTATCCGGGCTATCTTCCGGTCACACTGGCTTACGCCAAAGCGCTGAACAGCAACAACCAACCCGAGCGAAGCATCGAACTGCTGTTGCGACAGCTGCAGCGTGATGAATATGCCGAGATCTACCAATTGCTGGCCCAGGCCTATCATCTGAATGGCCAGACGGGTGCGGCGCTCGAAGCAACCGGGAATCAATACGAGATGCAGGGATACTACGAGCTCGCGCTGAAGCAATATGAAAGCGCACTCAGGCGCAAGGAC
>JARFQK010000231.1 GCA_029287815.1 Gammaproteobacteria bacterium | reverse complement strand
GCAATGGACGGCATGTCCGGAATGTCCGGCATGCAAGGCATGGGCGGCATGAGCGGCATGCAAGGCATGGGCGGTATGTCCGGTATGCAAGGCATGAGCGGCATGTCGGGCATGGGCGGTATGTCCGGTTACTTCCAGATCACACCCCAGGGCCAGATCTACTTTTACCCGTCCTCAGGCATGGGCGGCATGAGTGGCATGTCAGGCATGGGCGGTATGTCCGGTATGCAAGGCATGGGCGGCATGAGCGGCATGTCAGGCATGGGCGGTATGTCCGGTTACTTCCAGATCACACCCCAAGGCCAGATCTACTTTTACCCGGCCTCAGGCATGGGCGGCATGAGTGGCATGTCAGGCATGGGCGGCATGAGTGGCATGAGTGGCATGAGTGGCATGTCAGGCATGGGTGGCATGAGCGGCATGTCAGGCATGGGCGGCCAATAAGTCTTGGTGCTCAGCCAATTGTCTGGTGTGCAGGGCATACCCGGCAAAGAAGGCAAAAAGGAATGGAAATCAGTCGTATGACTGAGAGCCGTGTGAAAATCGGGGTACAGGGATGTGCCCGCGCGCTCTGCTTCAACCTATGTCGCGCTGTTCCAAGCCGACAAAGGCTACAACCGATAAGTATTTTTTAAAAACACTGCACTTTCTGCGCTGATCCTGATGATTAAAAAATTGAAAACCTACCTTATCGTCATCGCGTTGATTATTCCGTTTTCGTACGCAAACGGGCAAGACGCCACCGTTCAAGTCGCCCTCAGGACTCCCTTGTGTGATTCCTGTCACGGACCCAATGGCATCAGCAAAAGACCAGAGATTCCAACCATCGCGGGATTTTCGTATGATGGCTTCCTTGACAGCCTTAATTCTTTCCGCGAGAAAGATCGGCCCGCGCTTGTGGTTAAAGATGAGACTGGGGACGAGGAGGCAATGACGAGTATTTCGCTGACAATCACCGATGAAGAGGCTAAAGCCCTTGCCAGCCACTACTCGGCAATCCCGTTTGAAGCCGCCGAGCAGGAATATGATCCAGTACTGGCAGCGAAAGGACAGGAGATACACGAACAGAAAAAATGTGAGCAGTGCCACTCGGATGGTGGCAGTAATCCTCAAGACGATGCCGCTATCCTAGCGGGACAGTGGAAGCCCTACCTCGAACGCCAAATTTCGCACTTCAAGGTCGGGCGACGTAACAGCCCAAAGAAGATGAAAAGAATCGTCGACAGTCTGACAGAGGATGAGATTGAAGCGCTGCTGCATTTCTATGCGTCGAACAACTTGGCGGCTGCAAGATGATGGGTACCGCCCGATTGCGTAAAACCAGCAGGTCAGGCTCGTACGGGTACTATGCTCACCTCATCAAAGTTATAAAACTGTTTACTGAATGGAAAGCGATCCAGCTGCGGCCTTGACTGTCACCAGCACAACGATTCCGGTCCTTGGAATCAACGCCAGGCGGCTGGTGCCTCCTCGCGCTAAGAGAGCTCTGAATTAATCAGGGTCTTCCAAAGTGAATCCAACGGCTCAATAGTTGCTAGGTTAATAGAATCTACTTTAGAAGGTCCTCCATACTGACGCGGGAATCAATATAGTCTTCGTGAACGCGCTTATATATCTCACTATACAGTTGATCGATTTTTTCGTTGCTCGGGAACTTTTGGTGATATTCTTCTGGCAAAGCGTTTTTTGAAGCCATCTTGATATGAGCGATCAAAACGCGCGGGTCTTCAAGACCTACAGAGATACGCAAGGTCGTGGGCATGATACTCGCTTCCCTCAGGGCGGATTCAGAGAGTTCAGAATGGCTGGTTAAGGCAGGGCAAAGCGCGGTCGTATTGGTTTGTCCGAGAGTCACCTGCATGCCAATCGCAGGTTCCAAGCTATCTAAAAAGCGTTTAAAGTCAGCTTGCTTAACAGCTTCAACCCCGCTATTTGCATCACCTTCCATATCGATGGTAAACAATCCTGCAGGCCACCCCTGACGCATCACTTTTTTCATAATGGGGTGATTGGGGCGAGCCTCCAGCGCCGGACAATTGACATTGATTCCCGGGTGTTCATCAAGTACCCTGGCGAGCACTAAAGTATTAATAGCTTTGTGCAGCACACGCATTTCATAGGTTTTCAAGCCATTCAATACTTCAAAGGCTTTATCCGAATCTAAAAACGCACCTTTTATGTAATAGACATTCCAAAATAAGGTGGCATCCCATGTTACGATTTCGGTATTTCCGGCTGGCGAACGAAACTCGCATTGGTCGCCTTTAGGCATGAACATGCGTTCGGTTTTACCGATAACCACGCCCGCAGTGGTATTGCCAAAACCCGCCAAATCCTTCGTGTAAGAATGCACAACAAAATCGGGCCGCTCGCTCTCGTCCGCGCGTAGGGGCCACACTCGATATCAACAATATGATTAGCGAGACTGATCGACGTGGGATTGAGTAAGCGCGAATAAATTTCATGTAATGGCTCACGCCCTTTAAAACCGTCTTCAATCCACTCAGTGCAAGCGGAAAGGCAGGTGGCCGTGCGTGTAATCACCGGTGTCGCGCTGAACAGGGCCGTTACATTGTCAAACAAGGGAAAATTACCCTTCACAACGAATCCTGAATCCTGGCATGTGATGCTTTGATAGGTGGCGCGCATAGGATTTTGCAGGGTATCGAGAATCTTCGCGAGCTGAAAGCACAAGAATCGTTTGCAATTAAAATAGGCGACGCGGTCACTGCGATCGAGTTCTGTCAGAGACTCCAGAGTAATTCGCCACAGCGTGTGTACGGACTCATTCGCTCGGTACAACTGAGTGGCCAAAGCCACCATCGCCTTGCCATAGTTGGAATTGGGATCCACACCAAAATGCAAAGCCTGTTCTTTCGCCAAACTGATAGCGTCCTCTGAGTCGGTCGTGTGGCGAACCGGGCTCAATTGCGTGAGATGTGAAAGTGACTCACTCGTCATGGTAGTATCCTCGCAAACCTCGGGTAAAAGTCGGAAGGCGGCAGCAAAGCATCGCACGTCTCAAGTTCAAATAGGTTGCTAAAGCCTAAGGAAACTCTGATTAGTTTAGTGTTTCCCGTGCTCGGATAATTCAGGGATGAATTGTTCAGACCTGCCCTAAGTTGATAAGGAATGTATCGTCAGACGCTGGATGCCGACAATTCAACCTCTTGGTGTGCTCGGGACCAAACTTGTTGCGCCATCGACGAATCGATTCATAGCTTACGACAATACTGTGTTGCAAATTGATCTTCGGTATCTCGGTCACGGAGACTGAATCGATCATAGAGCCGAATAACATACTGGATGATTGCACCGCGAAACCGAAGCCCCTTGTATAGACTATTAGCTTTTTTTGTTTTGCTAGTATCGCTCAGAGGCATCCAATTTCCCAGCGCTGTCGGGCTCTAACGAAGCTTGCGCTTGATGCAACCATCGGTGCGTCGCGCCTCGCTTAATCTTGTCAGGTCGCATCGCAGCAGCTTCGGAGCGTGGTTGCGCAGCCTGCTTGACGATACCAGGGAAACGGTGTTGCAGCCCTGCCATATCGGCGATCAACTGATCAGTGGCAAACTGTATCGAGATGTTTTTTTCCAGTTCGACGGTCACGTACGCCGTTGCGTTGCCTTGCTCTACCAAAGCGTATAGGCGGTCCAGGTGTTCGCCGAGCGAATCTCCAATTGGGCGGCCATCGATGGCGAGCACTCTCAGTTGCATCAGGTCCAAACCGTACTCCGAATAACTCATTGCCTGGGTATCGGGTTCGATGCTGGTCACCAGAAAGATTTTCTCCCCAGGCGCGGCGTCATTCACCAGGTCCCAGCGCCAGTTGCCGGTGCTCTCGATTTTTTCCAGTAACTCGCGTGTCACCTCGGTTATGACCAGACCACCGAGGTATCCCCATTCCAAAGGGTAATCGGGACCTTCGGTCGGCAACCAGATGCGTGGCATTTCGACTGGTCTCATCACCAGATGCACCGTTGAGTCTGCTCCGTTGCGTTTGATATCAAGCTTCAGCTCTTGGCCAGGCGTGGCGGTATTTACCGCGAACCACCAGGGCACTTTGCCGATAATCGGATGGTCTATTTCGCCGTGATCAATGGCGTGGCCATCGATGGCGGTGATGATGTCCCAGCGTTTGATGCCGGCGTCCGCGGCCGGACTATGTTCGAGCACGTGCGAGACGACCAGACCGGCTTGTTCTGCGCTAACGTCTAGCGCCTTACGAGAAATCGGGTTGAGGTTGTACGAAATGATACCGGTATCGGTTTTGACGAAACGGCCTTGCTCCATCATGGCGGATACAACCTGCTTGGCGGTGCTGAACGGGATCAATAGGCCGATGTTCTCGCCGGCGCCGTAGCGTGCACTGATCCCGATCACCCGTCCCTCTGGGCTGATGGCTGGACCGCCGCTGTTGCCCGGGTTTACCGCAGCGTCGGTCCTGATCAGGGTGACGTGGTCGAGTCTGCGCTGATAGAGATCGTGGCGTGGTTCCCAGCTGGAAATAATGCCCTGGGTGGCAACCAGCTTTTCGCTGTTGCCAAAGCCAAGTACCGCGATCTGACCGCCGGGGCGGGCCTCGTCCCAGCTGGCCCACTCGAGCGGGCCGATAGGGCCGTTGATTCGTTGAAAACGTTCGCGTTCGGCCTCATTCGTAAATTCGAGCGTGGCCAAGTCGAACCGAATGTTGGGTTTGTGTGCCAGGCGCATTGCAAATTTTTCTTTGCTGCGAACGCCCTCGACCTTGATGGACCGTGCACCCTCGGTAATGTGTTGGTTGGTGACCAGTGTGCGCTCGTCGATGAAAAATCCTGTACCCATCCGCCGCGCCAGATCGCCTTGGCGGTAAGGTTTAAGGTGCTCTCTGGTCTCGTAAACTACGTACACCCGTACAATTCCTGATGACGCCTTTTCTTTAATATCCTTCCAATCGATGGCGTACGCATTGGACGCCAGGAAGATAAGAAACGAACAATATAATCTGGAGAAACGCACTACGGAAAACCTCTTGCCCTTCTAATCTATTTTGTTGATGCAATTCTAAATATATGTCTTGACGCAGATGTAAATATCTGTATCAACGCAATTGCGTGCATTAACTGTGCCAGGGTCGCTCGATAGTGGCCCTGGCCGCGCTGTTGAGGAGCCTGGCCAGAGTAGGCTTTTAGCGTCGATTGGGCACATTCACTCACGGTCTACAAGGCCCTTGCGCTTGCAGTCGATGGCGCCAGTCTTTATTCGACCGACCGGGTGCTTCGACAAATTGGAATACTCAGGTCGAAGCGTGACGCGGTTTGCCAACTGTGCAGCGCACAGAATCGTTGCTGACATCAAGGCGTTTGCACCACCGCGGGGCGTCTCCGGTTCGAGCCAAACAGCGGGTGGGCGGTAGGCTGTGAGAATCCAAAGTCGCACAAAGATACTGGTCGGACACCTTCGCGGCGATTTGGTCAGTGATATGACCGATCGCTCTGAACGACCGCTGCCAAGGACGCGGGTGATATAGCGCGACAAGACGAATGATAAGATCGGTGCAGTGCTGCGGTTGTGTTGAAAGAGCAGGCCCTCTCAAGATTTGTATGAACATGCCAGAGCATGATATGTTGAAATAATTCGGAGAAGTTACAGATAAATCTATACCCCGACAGCAGGGGTAGCACGGAGTAATCCACCGAGTTGGCTGCAATATCCTCAGCAGTTGGTATAACATCGTGTCCATCGGTAACGATACCATCGCGGGGCATGCCTCGAATTGCAGTTTTCCTTTTGCAATTAAATTTGGAAATTTTTCGATAGTTCGCATACGAATTGGGAGGGGCAGAAGATGAAGAATTTAGTGCTTTGGCGCGACCTAGTGCGCTGGTCGCTGATGTTAGTCATGACAGGATTTGGGCTTGGCACGGCGCATACCTGGGCTGCCGAGCGTGCGCAACCGCCTTCAAATTTCGAAAGCCTGGCTAGCCTGCTGGAAAAAAGGGGTTGGCGCGTTGAGCGCGCAGCCGATGGCTCAACGCTGTTTTATCCGCTCAAGGCGGATTTCCAGCCGGCGAACCAGACATCCCAGATCTCACAAACAACAATCGATGGTGAAAATCTGCGCAGCGCGCTGGAAGAACGCGGCTGGCGCGTTGAGCATGCGGCCGATGGCTCCACGTTGTTTTATCCGCTGGGGGCGGATCTCCAGCACACAGACCAGACATCCGAACTCTCGCAGGTTACAACCGATGACCCAAATCTGCGTAGCGCGCTGGAAGAACGCGGCTGGCGCGTTGAGCATGCGGCCGATGGCTCCACGTTGTTTTATCCGCTGAGGGCGAATGCGCAGCCCGAGGCCCTTTTGCCTGAGGTATCACCGCAGGGCGCCAATTTTGAAGAGCTGCGGGACTTTCTGAAATCACGGGGCTGGCACGTCGAGCGCTCAGCGGACGGCTCCACGCTGCTGTATCCGCTGAGGGTGGACCCGCAGCCTGGGGCTGATGTGTCTGAGGTCTCACCGGAGAGCGCCAATTTCGACGAGCTGCGGGATCTTCTGCAAGCACGGGGCTGGCACGTCGAGCGTTCGGCGGATGGTTCCACCGTGTTGTATCCGCTGAGTGCGAATCGGCAGCTAGAGACTCATGCGTCTGAGGTATCGCCGCAGGACGCCAATTTTGAAGAGCTGCGGGATCTCTTGAAAGCGCGGGGCTGGCGGGTCGAGCGCTCGGCGGATGGCTCAACGCTGCTTTATCCGATAGTAACGCAACCACAGCCAGGCGCTGCCGGCGATCAGCAGTCATCGATGTCGACAAATTTTGCAGAATTGCGCACGCTGTTGGAGGCGCGAGGCTGGCGTGTTGAGCGCTCACTAGACGGCTCCATGCGCTTGTATCCGCGGAGAACGGTAGCACAGCCGACGAGGCAGGCGACGGAGTCGATAGTGTTCACAGCGCCTCGAGGGGCTATGGTACGATTGCGCGAGCTGCTGCAGGCCAACCGCTGGAGGCTCGTCCGGGTCAGCGACAATGCCGTATACCTGGAACCGCCGGCGACACACCGCGGAGGTAAGGCGACTCAGCCATATTTTTCCGAACCGCAATGGCAAGCTGACTTCACGGCCGGCGTCGCGCTGCCGGTAGACACCGCCAGAGAGGCATGGCAGATCAGCATGAACTGGCTCACCGCGATGGGGTACACTGGCCTCGACGTCGGTGATATTCGCAGCATCAACCGGTGGATTCATGAGGTCAAAATAATTGACCAGACAGCGCCGCACGAAGCGCGCAATGAACTGGTCATCAACAAACGCAACGGCCGTTTAATGGCTTTGTTCTAACCCGCATATCTCAACAGGCAGGCTGCCGTCTGCGCCCCTGATGCTGCTGAAAAACGGGGGTTGAAGTGATCGGGTCTATGCAGATTTGGCATACAAGCTGTTTGGTTAAAAATCAATACCATACTATCTCCTCGTCGAAGCGAAATGCCAAGCTGGCATATATCAGTACGCGCTAAATAACGGATCGACTACTGGTTTTTGTCAAGAATTCGCTGAAATTCAGTGGTTTACCGGAGACTTTCGTCGACTGGCACAAACGTTGCTTCGATTTTGAACGCGTGTCTAATCCGAAGGACGGTCCCACACCGTACGCACGACGCGCAACTGTGTGGAGGAATTCATGTTGAAACGTCATCTGAGGTGGTCCACGGGGCTAGCGGCTTTGTTCCTGCTGTCAGGGGCTGCCGCGTCAAATGAGTATCCCGTCGCTGGACTTGAGCCTAGCCAACGGCCGGCGGGTGCGCCGGTTGTCGAGCAGGTCGAAAAGGACGATGCCTGGTATCAAGAGGCATTGACAGGTATCACTCAGCCCTATCCACAAAGCCTCAGGTTCCTGGAGGATCAGGGAAACTGGTATACGCCGTTCAACCGTCCCGGTATGTTGGGTCCTTATGACATTCGGGGGTGGCACGATGGCGAGTGAAGGGTGGGCGCAACAGCCGGGAAATCACCTGCAGCTTTGAATGCCCGCCTGAGTCTGGTCACCGACAAGCCGTTGTTGGTGGGTTGATCGATAGTCTGGAGCGGACCGCGCCATAGTGGTTTTAAAAATCTAATCAGTGAAATGTAATTGAGCTAAACGAGGAGTTAGTAAATGAAAAAAATTCGAATGTGTAGTTTCAAAAAAATGATCGGTGCAGTTGCCGTCGTGTTTTCGCTTTCTGCTGTATCACCGGCCGTGAATGCAATGGATGGCATGTCCGGCATGCAGGGCATGGGCGGTCAATGGGTCTGGGTACCTAGCGGTATGTCCGGCATGAGCGGCATGCAAGGCATGGGCGGAATGGGTGGCATGAGCGGCATGCAAGGCATGGGCGGCATGTCCGGTATGCAAGGCATGAGTGGCATGGGCGGCATGGCCGGTTACTTCCAGATTACACCGCAGGGCCAGATTTACTTCTACCCGGCGTCAGGCATGGGTGGCATGAGCGGCATGTCCGGTATGCAGGGCATGGGCGGCATGTCTGGAATGCAGGGCATGGGCGGCATGTCCGGAATGCACGGCATGGGCGGTATGTCCGGAATGCACGGCATGGGCGGCATGTCCGGTATGCAAGGCATGGGTGGTCAATGGGTCTGGGTGCCTAGCGGCATGTCTGGCATGGGCGGTATGTCCGGTATGCAAGGCATGGGTGGTATGGGCGGTATGTCCGGCATGCAAGGCATGAGCGGCATGGCCGGCTACTTCCAGATCACGCCTGATGGTCAAATCTATTTTTACCCGGCCACAGGCATGTCGGGTATGAGCGGAATGTCTGGCATGGGCGGTATGAGCGGAATGTCTGGCATGGGCGGCATGTCCGGTATGGAAGGCATGTCCGGTATGGAAGGCATGTCCGGTATGGAAGGCATGTCCGGTATGGAAGGTAAAAAGGAGTGGACACCACCGACGGATGACTGAGAGCCGGTTGAGAACCAGGGCACAAGGATGTACCCGCGCTCTCTCATTCGACCCGTTTTAATGATGTTCTAATCTGACTGAGGCCACAATCGATGCGTTTCGTCAAAGCAAAACATTTCTTTCCGCTGATTCTGATGCACTTGTTTGCGTCAGCTATAGCCGGTCCGGCTGAGGATCCAGCCAAGAATATGGCTGGGAGTTCTTATCAAGAAGCAGTATGGCATCCAGTCCATTTCAAACCAGCCATCGATAGCACCGATGATGCAACATGTCTGGGATGCCACCAGGAGATTCTGGAACGCAGGGTCCTCGAACAGTCGCCGGCCGGTGTCAAGGCCAACCAGACACTGGCGTGGTATCAGACCTTGAATAGCTACGAAGGGCCGCAGGAGACCCTTCACAGGCGCCACCTGGTCACACCCCTGGCGAAAGGGCTGATGAGCATGCGCTGCAATACCTGTCACCAGGGCCATGATCCGCGTGAAGAAGCACCGATTCCACCCACTGCGGGAGATGCCGGCTTCGCCCTGCGCAAGGCGGTCGATCCGAAAACCTGCCTGATGTGTCACGGGGAGTTCAATTACGAGCTGATGGGGCTCCCTGGTCCGTGGCTGGAGGTGAGCGAAACCTTTAGTGGCTCCTGTCTGATCTGCCACAGTGCAATACGTACGAATCGACACCAGGTCAACTACCTCAATGCGGAAAACATCGAAAAGGCGGGTCAGGAAGACTCCGATGTCTGTTTCGGCTGTCATGGCGGACGTTCCTGGTACCGGATCGCGTACCCTTATCCACGTCACGACTGGCCTGGTATCGGTAAGGAGATCCCTGACTGGGCGAAGGGGCGGCCAACTGAATCGGACGCCCGTTTCCTGGTTGGTCTACCTGTCAAATCCGGAGAAAACGCCAAGTGAACACTGAACAAGAAGACACTGAAATAACAGAAGACAAACTGCAATCTCTCGCCGGGCGACTCAATATGACGCGGCGCTCGTTCCTGAAGACATCTGCGGCAGGTGTCGCAACACTCGCCGGTGGCAGCCTGATCGAACTGCAGACGGCCAAACAGGCTGAGGCATTTGCGTACGAGCCCTATCCGCGTGACGATGATCTCGAAACAGTGGTGACCAGTTGCGCCCACAACTGTGGTTCCCGTCACATGCTGGTGGCTCACAAAAAGGGCGACGTGATCGTGCGCCTGTCGACCGATGACGGCAGCTACCAGGTGGACGGCAAGCACGGCAAGGATACTTTCGAAGAACCCCAACTACGCGCCTGTTTGCGCGGTCGTGCGTATCGTCAGCGCATCTACTCAGCAGAGCGGCTGCTGCACCCGATGATGCGCGTCGGAGAGCGCGGCGAAGGAAAGTTCAAGCGTGTTTCCTGGGATACCGCGCTCGACCACGTGGCCGAGAAAATGGTCGAGCTCAAGGAAAAATATGGACCGACGGCGCTGCTGGATCAGAGCTACGCCGGCGCTTCTTACGGAGTGCTGCACAAGTCCGATCAGATCGAAGGCTTGCTGGCCCGTTTCCTTGGCATGTTTGGCTGCCGGACCAGTTCCTGGTCGGTGCCCTCATATCAGGGCACGACCTTCAGCTCACGCATCACCTTTGGAACAATCGAGGACGGTAACGAGGATGATGCGTTTGCTTTCTCCAAGTTGATCATTATGTGGGGCTGGAACCCGGCCTACACCTTTCATGGCGGCAACACGTTTTATTACATGCGTCTGGCCAAACAGCGCGGCTGCAAGTTCGTGCTGGTCGACCCGCAATATACCGATTCCGCAGCAGTTTACGATGCCTGGTGGATTCCGATCCGGCCCAATACCGATGCCGCGATGATGGCGGGAATGGCGCATTATATCTTTACGAAAAACCTGCAGGACCAGAGCTTCATCGACCGTTTTGTGCAGGGAATGGATCCCGGTACCATGCCCGATTGGGCAAAAGGCAGGGAGTCGTTCAAGGATTACGTCCTCGGTCGTTCGGACGGTGAACCGAAGACGCCGGAATGGGCCGCCGAGATCTGCGGGGTGAAAGCTGAAGACATCAAGAAGCTGGCGCATATGTACGCCACGACCAAGCCGGCCGCGCTGAAGGCGTCGTGGGCGCCCGGTCGCAATGCCTATGGTGAGCAGTACAATCGCATGGCGGCGGCGCTGCAGGCGATGACCGGCAACATCGGCGTCCTGGGGGGGTCGGCCGAGGGTGTCGGCAAAGCCTGGCACGGAGAGGCAGTCGCCTATCCGTACGATCAATACTCCAACATTTGGTTTCAGTCGATCAAGTCAGACCGTTGGGCGCATTGTGTTTTGAACTATCCGAACGTGCGGCGCGAAGAGATCGGGTTGTGGCCACGACAGGACAGCACGGACGGACAGATCCCCAACATTCGCGGTATCTTCTGGCAAGGCTCCGATTGGTTGAATCAGTTGACCAACATCAACAAGGAACTTCAGGCCATCAAGAAGCTCGATCTGATCGTGTGCATGGATTCGACGATCACGCCGTCCGGGTTGTGGGCCGACGTGCTGTTACCGGTGGCAACACATTTCGAGCGACATGATACGGCACTGCCCTGGTACAAAGGCCATTATTATATCCACCGACCGAAAGTGATCGAGCCACTGGGCGAGAGTAAGACGGACTTTCAGATCTTCACTGAACTGGCGTATCGTATCAGCCCTGTATTTGGTCGCGATTTCAATCCCAAGGCCACGCGAAGCTATTTCGAGTACGACGACGATGTCGATGAGGCCTACTTGCGTGAGTGGTGGGAGAACAAGGTCATGGGGCATCAGGGTGCCAAGCTGACCTGGGATGAATTCAAGCACAAGGGCGTCTACAAATTCATTCTTCCGCGACCACACGTTGCGTTTCAGGATCAGATTGAAAAAGGTACAGGCTTCCAGACGCCATCGGGCAAGATAGAGATTTTGTCGACCCAGCTCGCGCAGATTACGGACTGGACCAAGACGATGTACGGTTATCCTATACCGGCCATTCCTAAGTGGGTCGAGCCCTGGGAATCACTGAACAGTCCCAAGACGGACAAATACCCGTTTCACTTGATCTCACCACATCCTCGCTGGCGCACGCATTCGATCTTCAACAACTGCAGCTGGTTGCGCGAAACCTATGATCAGGAGGTCACAGTCAACGCCGCGGATGCAAAAGCTTTGGGCATCAAGACGGGAGATACCGTCGAAGTCTGGAATGAACGCGGCAGGGTTGTCGTGCCTGCCTATGTGACCGAGCGCTGCATGCCGGGCGTGCTCGTGATCTATGAGGGCGCCTGGATGGACCTCGATGAAAACGGCGTCGACCGCTCCGGTAACCCGGACTTTTTGACGCTTGACGAGCCCAGCCCAGCGGGCTCGTTCGCATACAACACGGTACTGGCTAATATGCGCAAGACCAAACTGACACATCGTCCGGGTTGGGACCGGCTCGCCACCTCGCGCGCGCATGTCTTCCGACGTGAATTGTAAACCCGAGGAGCAAATTCATGGCCACAGAAAGAGACAAGACGAAAATCAAGAATGCGATCAAACGCCGTCGCAAAGAAGTCTACACGCCGGTCGTGCCAGATGTGCAACTTGGGTTCGTACACAATAATGTCGACTGCATCGGATGTCGCGCCTGCGAAATTGCCTGTAAAGACAAGAACGGCCTACCATCGGGTCCGCGTTTCAGGCGCGTCCAGTATATCGAGGGAGGGACCTTCCCCGACGTCTTTGCCTACAAAGTCAACATGTCGTGTAACCACTGTGCACAGCCGGCATGCTTGCCGGCTTGCCCGACCGGCGCGATCTACAAACGCAAGAAAGACGGTATTGTCGACATCGATTCAACACTGTGCATCGGCTGTCGGCGTTGTGAGGCGACCTGCCCCTACGGAGCACCTCAGTATGATCCCTCGGATGGTCTGGTCAAGAAGTGCAACATGTGCGTCGATGAGATCGACGCCGGGCGCAGGCCCTATTGCGTGATGGCCTGCATGATGCGCGTGCTCGATATAGGCCCGATCGACTGGATCTGGGCAAACGAACTCAAGACGAAGGTTGTTGGCCCGAACGATACCGTTACTAGACAGGTCAAGAATATGGCTGATCCTGAGCTCACCAAACCTTCTATTGGCTTTGTTCCACACAGTAAGGGGAAAGTGAGTTGATGTGCGCCGAAACCACCACGCCAGCACATCCGCTCGATGATTTCTGCCGAGCCGTCGCCCAGGACCTAGCGGAACTCGCAGTTCTGCACGATGCCGAAGTCGACGCGTCGCTGCTTCGTTCACTGAAACAGTCGGGTTTTCCAGCGTTGCGCTTGAAACTAGAATCGAGACCAGCGCAAGAGGCGTCAGCTCTGCTCGAGCGGGCGCTTACCGAGATTCCAGAATCGCCAGATCCGCAGCTTATCGATGATCTGGCAGCCGATTTCGCTGGCATTTATCTGACTTACGCATACCGGGCCTCCCCAAACGAATCCGTGTGGACTGATGAGGAAAACTTGGAACGCCAGCAGTCCATGTTCGAGGTGCGCGAGTATTACCGTCGGCACGGCCTGGGCGTTGAAAACTGGCGCATACGTTCCGATGATCATCTGGTGATCCAGCTCCAGTTTCTAGCCCATCTGTTTGGCGACGAGGATCAGCTCGAGCACCTAGCAACCGCGGCCCGGTTCATGGATGAGCATCTGTTGCGCTGGGTGCTGTCTTTTGCTCGGCGTGTCGCCACTCGATGTGTGACGCCACTCTACGCGGGCATCAATTTACTGACCGCGGCTTATTGCGACGAATTACGTGACCTGCTGGCCGAAATTTTGGATCGACCACGCCCGACTGAGGCTGAGATCGAATCGCGTGTGCAGGCAGACGGGGCGCGTTCTACCAACATACCGGTCTCGTTCGTTCCCGGTGCCGGTGGCCCTTCTTGGTAAACGTTAGTTACCGCTTTCTGCGCGTGTTAATGGAAACGGTCCGCCGGAGCGCACTCGTTGCGGGCTAGCCCGCATTTCTCACCAGGCGGCGTAGAGCACTGATAAGGAATTGGCTCTTATGAGAATACTCGAATGATCGAAAATAGAGCGTGTCTGTCAACAGTGCCTATCACGGTTCAGGCTGGTCTTCGTGTCCGTAAGCTTGCTCTTCACTCAAACCATAGCTATGGCTATGCTTTTCGCTCCAGAGCGGCGCTTACGAACACGAATCCGGCGCCTGCTCCCGTGATCCTGGTGAGAAATGCGGGCTAGGATCGAAGCACCCATTCAGCCCAGCGTTCACGCCGAGCGTTGCGTACACACTCGTGTCACAGATGCAAGTTGCCGTGCGTGTATCGACGTCTGTCCTGTGGACGCGTGGGTAATCGACGACGAATCGCTTGGTATCGATAGCGAATACTGTGACGGTTGCGGGCTTTGCGCAGCTGCCTGCCCGCAGGGCGCTATCATCTCGCTGCCTTCCGACTGGTCTGATCAGTTTGACAGCCGCTTGTTCGTGCGACTCGCCTGTCAGAAAGCCGGTGTGGATCAGAACGGCGCAACCATCTCCTGTATGCATGCGCTCGGGATCCAGCAGTTAATGCGACTTTACCGTGGGGGCGCACGCCATCTTTGTTTTACTACTGGAAATTGTGAACAATGCACCCGAAACGCAGCACACGGATTGCCAGAATTGCTAGGGCAGCTGAATGTTCTTCTGGAAAGTCGACAGCTGTCGAAGATGGAACTCCGCGTTACCGGCTGCGACGATTGGCATCTGGGATCCGATGGCGTAGATCAGAGCGGTTGCGCTCCAGCGCTGAGTCGCAGAGCCTTCTTTGGAAAATTGATGACGAGGTCCCAGTCGCTGCACAATGAATTGACCGGACCAATCGAGGAACCGACGTTTACACCTCCGGCTCGAATATTGCCCAGACGCCGGCGGAACGATGTCGTCCCTTACGTGCCGCAAATCGACACTAGCCAATGCAACGGTTGTGATACCTGTGTCAGCCTGTGCCCACAGCAGGCGATCGAACTCCACGCTACTCCGCGTGCGGACGAGCTTCAGTACCGTCTCGATGCGGAAAGTTGTTCAGGTTGCGGCATTTGCGTCGATGTCTGCAAGCAGGGTGCGGTCAGTATTGAGCGATGGCGGGCGCAGACGCAATTTCTGCTCCCGCTTAAAGCGCGACGATGCGCCGCGTGTGGCGCCCCATTTAACCTTCCAGCGACCACCAAAGCCAGTCGAAATCTATGTGCTGTTTGTGCAAAGACAAACCATGCGAGCACTTTATTTCAGGTGATAGATCCGGGCTAATAACCAGAATCGTCCTCGCTGAATTTCGACATTTCTTCAATATAAGGAAACTCTGATTAATTCAGAGTTTCCGCCGCGCATGGATGCGCCGCCATTTTTGATCGCCTCAAGCGATTGAAAATGGAGGGAAACAGAAAATCGCATTTTTTCCCGTGCTCTGAATAATTCAGGGATGAATTATTCAGAGCCTCCATAAAATGGATTCGCCGTTGTTTTTGCCAACGCGACGTATCGCGGGCGAGTATACGCAATAGACTCGAATTGTAATATCATGGTCGAGAGGGCAATAGGCAGGCTTCGGACCGTATCCCAACGCCACAGAAAAATGACAAAATCAAAAATGGCCAGAGCGATCCCAGCAGCTGTTGCCGCGAACAACAGTAACCACCGCCCACCGGTCGAAAGCGTGCGTATTCGCGCCGAGCAGACCAGGATGCTCTATCATCAGCTGTGGACCGCGCTTGGCTTCACCGCGATCGTTGCCCCGACGCTGTGCCTGTTTTTGTGGCCAGTGGTCGACCAGTGGCTATTGTTTGGCTGGCTGTCGGTGATCCTGATGCTGACTCTGGGGCGAGGCATTGCCACCTTGTTCTACCAGAGGGCACATCCGACAGCTGAACAGGCTGGCCTGTGGTACAAAGGGTACATCGTTGGCGCGGTCATGTCGGGATTGACCTGGGGAAGTGCCGGTATCATTCTGTTTTCACCGGATTCAGTTCATCACCAGGTGTTTCTTGCTTACGTACTGGGGGGCATGGCAGCGGGCGCCGTGACGACGATGAATTATGCATGGAGAGCTAATCTGACTTTCCTGATATTGTGCCTCCTGCCGCTAGCCCTGCGTTTTTTCTTCGAGGCCACGCCGCTCGGCAATGTCATGGGCGCGATGTTGGTAATACACCTGCTCGGTTTGACCATGGGCTCACGGCGTACCTATGGCAACAACATCCAGAACATCGTCCTGCGTCTCGAGGCTGTACAGAGGGAAGAGGAGATCAAACAGTATAAGTTGACGTTGGACCAGATACACGATTGTGTTTTCATGATAGACCCTGAGTCATTACGGTATCAGTACGTGAATCGGGGAGCGATCAAAAAGCTGGGCTATGTATGTGACGATTTCTTGAGCATGATGCCAGCTGCAATCGATATCGATAACGACGAAGCGAATTACCGGCGCATGTGTCAGTTGCTCATGCAACGACGGGAGGACTCGATCACTTTCACCACCCGTTACCGCCATAAGGACGGCCACGAACTCGATGTAGAAACCGTTTTGCAGTTCATCAAACCTGGAAGGCATGATGCTTGTCTCGTCGCGGTCGTACGCGACATCAGCCAGCGCAAGCGCGCAGAGCAGGAGCTGATCGAGGCACGCGATGCGGCCCAGGTCGCTGCACAGGCGAAGAGCCAGTTTCTGGCGACCATGAGTCATGAGATCCGCACGCCGATCAATGGTGTTCTGGGCATGGCGGAGTTACTGTCACGCACGACCCTGGATCCCCGGCAGCTCCACCAGGTTGAGTCGATCAGGAGCTGCGCAACACTTCTGATCGATCTGATCAGCGACATACTCGATGTTTCCAGAATCGATGCGGGCAAGGTCGAACTGCGGCCCGAGACTTTCGATTGCGAGAAGCTCATTCATGAGGTCGTGAGGCTGGTTGCGCCACAAATAGCCGCAAAAGACCTGTTGATCGATGTGCGTTACGCACCTTACTTTCCCCGCAATCTGATCGCTGACGTGCACTGTCTGCGCCAGATACTGATGAATCTGATCGGTAACGCGGTCAAGTTCACCGACAGTGGCCAGATTCTGATCGAAACTGACGGCATCTGGCGTGGCGATGAGGTCGCGATGCATATCGCTGTAAGGGATACGGGTATCGGTATACCTTCGCATGATCACGACCGCATTTTCGAGCTTTTCACCCAGGCTGATGGTTCTCAGAGCAGGCGCTATGGCGGTACGGGCCTCGGACTGGCTATCAGCCACTCGTTGGTCACGTTGCTGGGTGGACAGATCGGTGTGCAAAGCGAGCCGGGCGAGGGATCAAGCTTCTGGATCGACTTGCCTTTGCCTGTCGGCTCCGACCCGCTCGGTGCAGCCGATGCCGAGCTGGCGCAACAGACCGCCGTGGTCTTGGGTAGAGATTCTTCGCGCCTGGAAACCGTTGCCAGGCAGCTCGACGCGCTGGGAATGACCCACCAGCGTGCCTACAGCTGTGAATCCGCTTACGAGCAATTGCGCAATGCGCGAGAGGGTGGCCTAGCGAGTCCGTTGATGTTGGTCGATGCTGATTTGCCAGTCGATGAGTTGGAATGGCTGGCGAAGAAGCCCGAGAAAAACGATGGTCTCACGAAAATATTGTGGTTGGTCCCCATAGGTCATGTTTTCAATATTGATCCAGATTTGCATGTCGACGCGACGCTGGTTGTGCCAACGCCATTGGCCAACCTCGCTGAGAGTCTGGCAACCCAGTTCGCCGCAGCCCAAGGCCAAGAAAACGCTGGCCTTGTTGCCACGGCGAGGAATACCGATTTGGCGACGCGCGTGCCCGCCAAAGTGCTCGTGGCGGAAGAGGATTAGCCCGCATTTCTTACCAGGATCACGGGCGCAGGCCCAGGAGTTGGCCTGGTGAGAAATGCGGGTTAGAGCCGCGGCGGCTCTCATCAGCGGTATTTCGATCAAGACGCCGACAGTGGTACGATAGGTTTTGGTACCAAATGATTCTTACCGGTGAAATCCCCTATGGCTAAAGCCCCCGAAATTCCGCTCCAGCTCGTTGAAGAGATACGCAGCAAAGCGCTCAGCGCCCCGAGGCCGCGGAGCCTGACGCCCGGTCAGCGCGATGCGTTGTTTGAGAAGATTGAATCATTACTCAAACAGAAGAATGCGGTCTTGATAACGCACTATTATGTCGATGAACAGCTTCAGATTCTGACGGATGCCACCGGTGGCTATGTCGGTGATTCGCTGGGTATGGCAGATTTTGGCAACCGCCATCCGGCGACCATGCTGGTGGTTGTCGGCGTACGTTTCATGGGCGAATCAGCGAAAATTCTGAATCCGGAAAAACGCGTCGTCATGCCGGATCTGGTTGCGGACTGTTCGCTCGATTTGAGCTGTCCGATTGACAGCTTCAGTGCCTTCTGCGACCAACACCCTGACCGTACCGTCGTTGTCTATGCCAACACCAGTGCCGAGGTGAAGGCACGCTCCGACTGGGTCGTCACTTCATCCAATGCCGTCGACATCGTTGCCTACCTGCACGGCCGGGGCGAGAAGATCATCTTTGCGCCTGACCGCCATTTGGGTAATTATGTGCAGAAAAAGACCGGTGCTGACATCATCAACTGGCAGGGCTTCTGTGTGGTGCACGATGAGTTCAAGGCCAGCGAACTTCGCCGTCTGATGCAGGAGCACCCCGATGCCCAAGTCATCGCACACCCGGAGTCCCCGGCCGAAGTGCTGGCGATGGCAGATGCGATTGGATCCACGACCCAGCTGATCAATGCGGCAAAAGCCTCCAAAGCCGAAACCCTGATCGTTGCGACCGACTTTGGCCTGTTCCATAAGATGCATCAGGCGGCGCCGGACAAAAAGCTGCTCGCGGTGCCGACAGGCGGCGACAGCGCCGCTTGCGTCAGCTGTGCCCATTGCCCGTGGATGGCCATTAACAGCCTGGACAATCTTGCTGCTGTTCTCGAGGACAGTCAGGGCCACGAGATCACGATCGAAGAATCCGTGCGCAGAAATGCTATGGTACCGATCGAACGCATGCTCGAGTTTTCACGGTCGCAGGGCAAGGTTTAGCCAAGATCCTGCGGCGTGCCCTCGGAATGGTTCAATATGATGTCAAATTGTGCCAGTTGGTCGGCATCGGGCAATGGCGACTTCGTGAAGTCCGCCGTGACCAGGCTGCGTTTGTCCCAGGGGATGCTGTTGTACAGAAAATCGGTCTCGTTTCGCTCTTCACCGGCAATGTAGAGCTGGGTGATAAACGGGGGCTCGTTTTCCGGAAAAACAGCGACATGAATATGTGGTGTTCGTCCCGGGTAGGGCACGGGTCGAATGGTTCGAAAACGGTAGGAGCCCTGCTTGTCTGTCAACGTGGATCCATGGCCCTGAAAATTTTCGTCAATCGGATTGGCACCTCTTTCGCGGCGATGGCGGTAGCGACCATTGGCATCGCACTGCCAGATTTCGATACGCGTTCCAACTAGGGGCTTGCCGTTGATGTCGACGATTCTGCCGGTCACATCGCTGATGATTCCGTTGGCCTTTTCTGTTTTACCGGCCACTTCGGTCAGGTTCTTGTCATCGTCGAGTGGCAGTGTGTCCGGATAGAACGGGCCGGGACTCTGTCGCGGCGTCGGGATCAATCCAGCAATGGATCCAGTCGCACTGGTTGCCAGTAATCCGGACAACCCGATGAGCAATTTTCGTCTGTTGCGATCGATCATAGTCATTCTCCTGTATCGAATATCAGCCACCGCTTTGGTGCTTAAGCGCGCGTTTTTGTCTGACCTTATATTAGCGATTTGGACAGATTTCCACATTGATTGGTTCGTTCATAAGGACGAAAACCGCTGTAGCCAGCCCGTGCATTGGTGTGTGAGCCTGAAACGAGCATTATCACCGCGGCCGGATCTTGGCCAATGGCGTTGGACGCTAGATTTCGTTGAACGAATCTGGCCGCGGGAAACCTAAGCCTAGACAATGAATAAACTACGACCTCAACTTGCAACGCCTGATGACGCGGAAGCCGTGTTTTATGAAAGCTTTATCCGTTGCGACACTCCGGTGATGACTGCGCTATGGGCAGATGGGGATGTGGTGTGTGTTCATCCCGGCTCGGCCGCCATTCTGGGCCACGACGCCGTTTGCCGCAGTTGGTCGAATATCTTCAGCAATGCGCAACGGGCGCACGTCGAGTATTCGGTTGTGAAACGGACCGTGTCGAATGATCTGGCAGTCCACATTGTGATGGAGGAAATCCTGACAGAGGAGGCTGGCGTCGCGATTGTTC
>JARFQK010000208.1 GCA_029287815.1 Gammaproteobacteria bacterium | reverse complement strand
CGTGTGTTGGAACAGCGTACTGTACGCCCGGTGGGCTCCAGTCAAACGGTTGACGTCGATGTCCGAGTCGTATCGGCGACACATATCAATCTCGAGCAGGCTGTCGAGAACAAGACCTTTCGCGAGGATCTGTACTATCGATTAAATATCGTAATTCTCGAAGTCCCGTCTCTGGACGAACGCCGCGAAGACATCGCACTGCTCGCAAAGCATTTCCTTCAGAAGGTTCTGGAAAAAACCACGCATTGTGTCGCAAAGTCGTTTTCTCCCGGTGCTCTGCAGCGCATGATGACTGCACCATGGCCAGGCAATATCAGGCAACTATTGAATGTGGTCGAGCAAGTGGCTGTGCTCAGCAGTACGCCGGTAATTTCTGAGCAGCTCGTAATCCGCGCCTTACGCGGGAAAACAGCTGCAATCCCACCCTTGGCAAAAGCACAACAGCAGTTCGAGCAGGATTATCTGATTCGTTTATTGCAGATGACGGAAGGCAATGTTACGCGCGCCGCTGCCCTGGCAAAGCGTAACCGCACAGAATTCTACAAGCTGTTGAATAAACACCATCTTGAAGCAGCCGCTTTTCGTTCCGCTGAATGACGTTTCATCTTTCACCCTCTATCGCCCACCTCAACTTCGATCAAATGGAATCAATTGAGGCGACAACTAGCCCGCAGAGGGAAAGATCGCGACGCTGCCGCTCGCGATGACGTGGCTTTGAGCTTGTGACGGGTAGCCTGTTTGGTGTGTTTTTGAGCAGGATCAATACCAAACCCGCTGGAATACGCTATTTTTCTAGTTTGCCTCGAGCCTTTTGTCAGGCTTTTCGCCTTGAGCGGGGTGTAGCATCCAAACCATCGAATAAAACCAACCCAGGAGTAGAAAGCTGTGGCCGAAGAAATGAGTCCCGACAAAATCGAGGTTGACGGTAAGACGCTGAATCTCGAGAATTATGTGCAGGAACACGAAGAACTTCTGAAAGAAAACGCCAATCTGAAAGCCAGCCGGAAGAAAGCGATTCGACGCTACCGGCGTGAAGAAGAACTCAAACCGTTCCAGGCCGAGCTACTCAAGCTCCAGCAATTCCTCGAGGCCAGGCAGCGGCGGATGATCATTCTATTCGAAGGCCGCGACGCGGCGGGCAAGGGCGGCACGATTCGCCGCGTGACCCGCTACATGAACGAAAAGCACTACCGCGTTGTCGCGCTGGGCAAGCCGACCGAGGAGCAAAAGACGCAGTGGTACTACCAGAAATACGTGTCTCAGTTTCCACGTGCCGGTGAGATCGTACTTTTCGACCGCAGCTGGTACAACCGGGCCATGGTCGAGCGTGTATTCAATTTCTGCAGCGAAAAGGAGTACTACGATTTCATGCGCGGCGTCGTCGGCTTCGAGCGCGATCTTGTTCGACAAGATACCATCCTGGTGAAGCTCTATTTCAGCGTCACCAAGGACGAACAAGCGCGCCGGTTCGAGCGGCGCAGAACGGACCCGCTGCGACAATGGAAACTCAGCGAGGTCGACCTGCAGGCTCAGGATCGCTGGGATGATTTCACGAACATGAAGTACGAAATGCTGAAACGCACCCATACGGTCGATGCACCATGGACCGTGGTACGCTCCAATAACAAACACCTGGCCAGGTTGAATGCGATCAAAACGATTTTGAATTCGGCACCCTGCGAGCTGTATGACACGTCCCTGGACTTCGCTCTCGACGAAAACATCATCGTGTCGGGCTCGCGTGAACTGGAAAAGATGGAAGTCGAGCGCGTACGCAGTGGCAAGATCTCCGCGTGATTCGGATCTTCTTGCGAAAAAACGTGTGACCTCAGCCCGGTTGCGCTAAAGCCGAGTGAGGAAAACCCCGCCAAGCGATGGCGGGGTTTTCCACGGCTGTTGAACGGTCAAACCTTGACGTTGGTTGCCTGCGGGCCTTTTGGACCTTGTTCTACATCGTAGGTCACGGATTGACCTTCCATCAAAGTACGAAACCCCGAGCTGGCGATCGCAGAGTAGTGAACAAAGACGTCTTTGCCACCATCTTTCGGTGCGATAAAGCCGAAGCCCTTGGTTTCGTTAAACCATTTGACGGTTCCTGTTTCCATAAAAATACCTCATGATTAGGTTTGAAAAAAATATTACTAGACTTACGAGGTAATCCACAGGAATTTTCTTGGAAAGAAGTACTGATGAATAACCAAGAGAGTATTTAGTACCGTCATAGTATAACGGGAATCTGGCCAGATGAAAGTATTTTTATTGATAGCGTTTAGATTGTATTTCTAGCAATGCCGAAATCGACTTTGCCCTGCATGGTCATGTTCGAGAACAACAGGGCTGTTATTCGCCAGCCCTGTTGGCACACATTGATTTCGCTCAATCATCCTCGTCGACACGTGTGATCCTGATTTCAGCAACTGGGTTACGCCAGTCGTAAACATCAGGCGCCAGATTGCCGATGCCGTGGGTGCCGCGATGAACGTGCACATAGCCTTCACCAGAAACGCCCGGTGACGGGCCTTCGCCGCCGCAGGTGGGCCCGGGAATACTGATGCACAATTCATCGTTGGGTTCGGTCCCGGCGTCAAATCCGGTCGAATAATAAGTCCGACTGCCTTGTCGCGGTGCCTTTATGCCATTGAGCGCAATGAAGCCGTCGTTGGTCGGCAACATCATCGAGGCCAAGCTGATATTGCGCGCACCGCGTTTGGCGCTGACGCTGACGGTCACCGATTCGCCCGGTCCCAGCAGAGCGCCGGAATTCCGTACGTCGACCACGCGGGGATCGTGTTTCAGATCGGCAGCCAGCGCCGTAATGTCGCCACCTTCGGCGATGGCTGTCAGTGCGTCGCTGGCCGCTGCGCCCAGCTCGAACAAAGACACGCCTTTGCGGTGGCTCGCTACCAATATCGGTGTAAAACTGATCGAGTGGGTTACGTTGGTTATCGTGACGTGGAAGCTAGCATAGTCTTTGTCAGCCGAGGCGCCGGTCGCGCTGAATGTCAGAGCGGCTAACGCTGTCGTGACGAGCGTATCACGCATGGATCTAAACATGGGTATTCCTCCTGGTTTGTTCGGAAATTGAATGGTGTTGATAAGCGCTTCAGGCTTATCTACCAGGAACGAGCATGCGCTCTTGAAATCACACAATGTTCACTGATTTATAACAAATCTGTTACATCAAACCTGTGTTGGCAGCGAAAAACGGAATGTTGTGCCTTGATGCAAGACACTGCTGACCTCAAGGTGGCTACCATGGAGTTCGACAATGCGCGCTGCTATCGCGAGACCTAAACCAAGCCCGCTATCCGCCCCGACTTTGCCTGCGTTAACAGATTTGCGGTAGAAGCGCTGGAAAATGTGGGACATATCTTCATCAGCGATTCCATAGCCGGTATCTGAGATCGCCAACTGCACCTTATCCTGCTCAGTCGAGACACACACGTGCACAGAGCCCCCCTCCGGTGTATTTTTCAGCGAGTTATCGATCAGGTTATCGAGTACCCGCTCAATCATGCCGACATCGGCACTGATGTCGGGCACGGACTCGTCGACGCTGACCTGCAGTGCGATGTTTCTCTGATCGGCACGAAGATTGAATTTCTGCGAGACATCGAAGGCCAGCTCGCTTGGCGAGAACAGCTCGGGCCGGGGCTGCACTTCGTTGGCATCCAACTTGGCCAGCTCAAACAACTCCTCGACCATTGAAGAAAGGCGTTGCGCATTCTGATAAGCAACCGT
>JARFQK010000206.1 GCA_029287815.1 Gammaproteobacteria bacterium | reverse complement strand
CCAGAGCAGGCGTGCCTTGCGCGGCGTGCGTGCGGCAACTTCCTGCCTGCGTTCGCGGTAATTCTGAATTTCCCGAGCGGCCAGCTTGGCCTGCTTGTCCATCTCTGCCACGCCCCTGGGCACCCAGCGCGCGGCGAGGTTGACACCCTCACGCGCAAGCGATTCCAGAACGTCCGGCCAGGCCTGTTGTTGTCGCTTCGCCATGATTACAGCGCCAGCAGCGCCTGCCATGTCGCTACGCCCACAGTAGCGAACAATAGAATCAAGCCGATCAATATGCGCAGCCATCTCGGCATGCCGTTATTCCTCCAGTCAGATGGTGAGGACGCGCGCTGATACCAGCAGCAAGCCTTTACATTTGACATGTTTTACCCGAGTCCGCGTTCTCGAATGCGCCGGATCTACTCAGAACCATTGCACTATGATAGCAGGGGCAAGCTCACGACCGCCAGTTTGAGGGCGTTCTGTCAAAGTAAACTCTGATCAATCCAGAGTTTCCCTGGGGAACAGAAAACAGCATTTTATGTTCCCCCTGCTCTGATAATTCAGCGGTCAATTATCAGAGCTTCCCAAATAGCATCTTAGTTATTGTTAGAGTGCCGAATAGTCCAGAATACTCAGATATCACGAAAAATCCGCTCGCAACCCAGAATCCTGCGTCAAGGCTGGCATACCATTAGCGTCATGTTCCACAAAATGTCCGATGCACGATCTGATGTGGTTGTGGTGGCTGCAAATAGGCCTCTGCGCCGGGCTGGTGTTCATAGGGCTTCTGCAACACCTGACGCAACGCATGAAAAACGGAGAAGTCGCCACTGTCCTCTGCCGCTCTGATCGCAGCCTCGATCAGATGATTTCGCGGTATATAGGCCGGATTGACCTGGTGCATCAGTGTGTGTCTTTCCCGATCAGCGGTGCCCTCATGTCGCAGGCGCTGGCGCCATTTGGCGATCCAATGCGTGATTGCTTCTGCATCATCGAATAAAGCCAGCATAAGCTGATCATTCGAGGGCTCGAGGCCTAGCGAAGAGAGCTGATAGAACGTCTGTGTGAAATCCGCTTCGTCATTGGCCATGATATCCAGCAGTTCCTCGATCAGGCCCTGGTCTTGATCATACTCCGAGTGCAGCCCGAGCTTGGCGCGCATGCCCGTTAGCCAGTGTTTTTGATAAGAATGAACAAACCCTTCGAGCCGATCTTTGGCGATGTCGACAGCGACAGCGGTGTCCTGATCAATCAGATCCAACAAGCACTCGGCAAATCTAGACAAGTTCCATAACCCGATCTTTGGCTGATTGTTGTAGGCATAACGTCCATAATGATCGATCGAGCTGAAAACCTGATCGTGGGTATAATGATCCAAGAACGCACACGGACCATAGTCAATGGTTTCGCACAGGATCGACATGTTGTCCGTATTCATCACACCGTGAATGAACCCCAGCTGCATCCATCTGGCAATCAGTGACGCTTGTCCTTCGATTACCGATTCGAGCAACGAGAGATACGGGTTCACGGATTCCTTCAGATCGGGATAATGATGTTCGATCACATAGTCAGCCAGTCGGAGCAGACTCGCCTGATCTCCCCTGGCACGAAAGTGCTCAAAAGTACCGATGCGGACAAAACTTGCTGCCACGCGCGTGATGATTGCGCCAGGCAACACCCGGTCCCTGATCACCTTCTCGCCCGTCGTCACCGCGGCCAACGCGCGTGTGGTCGGCACCCCCAGACGGGCCATCGCCTCGCTGACCAGGTATTCACGCAAAACCGGGCCCAACGCAGCGCGGCCATCGCCGTTACGCGAAAATGCTGTCTGCCCGGTACCTTTTAGGTGAAGATCTTTCGAATGACCGCTCGGAGTTACGATCTGCCCGAGCAATATCGCTCGGCCATCACCCAGGTTGGGGTTGAATTGGCCAAACTGATGCCCCGAGTAAGCCATCGCCAGCGGCGCAGCACCCTCGGGTACCTGGTTGCCCGCGAATATTGATACGCCGGCCGATGCGTTCAGCGCGGTCTCAGCAAGTCCAAGCTCATCACCGAGCGTCTCGTTGTAGACAATAAGCTGGGGATTGCGCACAGACGATGGTGTGATCGACTGATAAAACGCGGAGCCAAGATCGAAATAGCTATTTTTGAAAGGAATCGTTTTCAACAGAACAGAGATATAAGAGCCACTAATGCGGCAAATCGTGGTTTAAGCGCTAATTATGCCTGTTGCGCTCAAACGGACCAACCCAACCCTAGTAGGGATTACAGAGCGTGCCGGTTCTTTATCCGCATATTGCACGTGGCAGCGATTGCTGAATGTTTCAATGGCCAGCCAGTTCGATCGCAACGTCCAAGAGACCTCTGGTAACGCGCGCCATGCTCTGATAGTCGAGCTTGTCGGAAGTGTCTGTGGGTCTGTGATAGTGTTCGTAACGAAAAAATGCGGTGTCCGTGATCATTATGGCCGGGTAGCCGACCTGCCAGAATGACCAATGGTCTGACCAAGCGACGCCAGTTACCCAGCTTGGTGCAGCCAAGCCTTCGGAGGGGAACGCAGTCGATGCGCGGAATGCGCCGAGAGCCTGACGGACCAGGCGCCGCGAGGACAGGTTGCCGACAAAGCCAACGAAGTTGGCGGTGTCTGGGTAAAAGATGCTGAACGGAAAAGGATAGCGCTGACTTCCTCGCTTATCGCTGTAATAGCCGATCATTTCCAGGGAGACCATCGCTTTGATGTCCTCGTTACGCTGACTGGCGCGTTTTGCGTAGACC
Source organism: Gammaproteobacteria bacterium (assembly GCA_029287815.1). GTDB lineage: Bacteria > Pseudomonadota > Gammaproteobacteria > SZUA-229 > SZUA-229 > JABDQW01. Next base: position 10,185 of record JARFQK010000206.1, on the reverse strand, counting down.
TTGCTTCCCATTTCATCGCTGTCGAAAAACGGGGCTTCCTCATTGGCGAAAGCCACCAGACGTAAGGTGCGCGCAGGTTTCTTTCCAGCCATCAGCCGCGCGATCTCGAGCAACGCGGCAATACCCGATGCGTTGTCGTTTGCGCCCGGGGTACCGAGCACAGAATCATAATGCGCGCCAAAAACGATCACCTCCTGCGGCAGCCTCACCCCTGGTAGTTCAACTTCGAGGTTCTGCACGGTCATCTCTGCACTCTCAAAGGATTGAACGCGCACCCGATAACCCAAATTCTCCAAAGTCTGCCTTATGTACCGCGACGCACCGAGCAGAGCCTGCGCATTCCAGACATTGCGCTCGCCGATTTGCTGGGCCAGCATAACGACATGGCGCTTCAAATTATCATGGATCAGTTGCTCTTCCGCTGATAGCGGCGGCACTTGGTCCGACCAGGATTTTCCAGGCATGAATATCATGTACCACCCCGCTGTCACAATCAGAACCGAAACAGCCAGCCAGCGAACCAGCAACGCGGTCAATCGGCCGTTCTGCCAATGAATAGTCACGCGGTTACTTCTGCCTCATCAGTATTCTACGCCGCCTGGTGAGAAATGCGGGTTAGCTGTTTTTTTGACCTTTCATCAGAATTACACGGCATACTCAACAAGCCCGCCTAAACTATTGAGCAAAGGAAACCATCGATATGACGACGGGAGCTCTGGCAATGTTCGAAAGGTTTGGCTGTTTAGTCCTTGTCGCACTGGCAAACACCAGCTTGTTTGCTGGTGAACTTCAAAGCATTACCCTGCACGACGGCAGTACGGTTAATGCAGAAGTGCTGTCCTTGAACCAAGGCGTTTATAGGCTGAAGTCACCTACGCTCGGCAACGTCACCGTCAATGCCGGCGATGTTAGAACGATTCAGTCCATCCGCGATGCGTCCGCGCCGACAAAAAATAACCAGACCAGGCTGCCTGCAGATATTGAGCAGATCCAGTCCTCTTTACTAGCCAACGGCGATACAGTAAATCTAATCATGGCACTACAGAATAATGCCAGCGTAAAGGCCGTATTGGCCGACACGGACATCATGGCAGCAATCCAGCGTGAAGACTATGAGTTCTTGGCCAATAATCCCAAAATCAAGAAGCTGATGAACAATGCTGAGATAAAGCAGATCACGCGCAGCGTGGCCCGTTGATTCTTGACCAAACTCTGATTGATTCAGAGTTTCCTTAACAACAAGCTGCCAACACCTGAGCTATCCCTGTCGGAGAAATCCGGGCTAGCGCAAGGTCTCGAACAGAGATTTTTTGCCTTTCTTTCCCTTCACACAGGTAACATCAATGCTGATGTGATGAGGCGTATAGACCGTCGTTCTGACCAACCAATCACCTGATGGCGTCCGCGCCTGCTCGGTCATCGACCTGATTTGGGTCGTGTCGTCGTAGCTGTCCTCTATAACTTCATATACAAGCTTCATTCTAGTCTCCGCTTAACATTCACAATGATGCAGACCGGATCGCAGCAGCCTGGACTTCATATCTGCACAGGTCGTCTAACTCATCTTGCATATTACTACAAGTAAAACGAATCGCGCTGCGGAATCGGAGCTAAATCGCAGTAAACGCCAATATTCGAAAATGATTAACCCTGAGCGAGTTCTTGCAGCTGCCCAAGATCAAGAATTCGAATCGATCTGCGATCAACCTCAATGATGCCTTTCTGTTGTATTTTGCCAAGGAGTCGGCTCACGGTTTCCAGAGCCAACCCCAGAAAACAACCAATATCGTGCCGTGACATACTCAGGCTGAAGCGCTGAGCAGGGAAGCCTCGACCACGAAAGCGCGTAGAAAGATTGACCAGTAACGCCGCAATCTTGGCTGCTGCCCGGTTCCTCCCAAGTATTAGCATCATCTGATGCTTGTGCGTGATTTCATCGCTGATCAGCACAGCCAGATCTCTACATAATTCAGGCTCGTGCGAACAAAGCCGCTGGAGGCGGCGGTACGGAATGTGGCAAATGCTGCTTTTTTCGAGTGCGACTGCGGCGCAGGTGTGCGCCCCGGTCGATATGGCCTCCAGCCCCAAAACATCGCCGGGCATGTGAAATCCCATAATCCGTTCCTCACCCTGACCATCGCACACGATTGTTTTGATCGAGCCCGCACGAACGACATACAAGTATTTCAACAACCGCCCAGCCCTGAAGACTCTGGCGCCGTCCTCGACCGTGCTTAGATGTTGTGCGCACTCGCCCGGCAGATTCAATTCCTCTGCCCATAATTCCGAGCGCGAACAGAACATCGCCATACGACAGGTCAGGCAGGACAGCTTATCCAAGTTCAAAGTGATAGCCTTGCTCATCACAAACAGTGGCGTGAATGACTTCTCAGCCTTACAACTCTCTTTTTGCTGCAACGAACTGATACTATAAATGACAGCCTGCGGCATTAATTGATAAAACATGCCATCTTTTTGACTAAACTCAGTCTACAAATTGCTCACAGCTCGACCACAAGCTTGACTCATACTGCTAAAATCCTTCCTGTAGACCAAATTCCTTTACAATCGCAGCTATAATGAATCGTTGGCTTTTGCAATGACAAGGGAACGCCTGTTAGTCACAAAACAAAGCCTTGATCGAAACCAACCGGATCTGTCGGTTGTGATGGAAAATGTCCGCAAGCCACATAATCTGGCGGCTGTTGCAACTGGAGCGCATTCCTACTGAGAGATGATTGCTATGAACACGCCAACAAAGACCTCAATCGTATTATTGTTCACGCTCTCGATCCTTGCGGGCTGTTCTTCGAGTCCGGAAGTCGAGCATGATCCGTACAATCCAGCCGATGCGCAACGCGACCGCGCCGATAAGGCACAACGAGAGTTGTCTACAGAAACGTACGAACAGTAAGGGGGGAGACGTGACCGCATGGATTGCCCCATGCCTCTCATCCCATTGCTATCGCTTATCGACGCGTCGCACAGGCGTCGGGCAGACAGAGCAAGATATCAGCCATGACGTTTGATCTGGAGATCGCCGGCCAGCACATTGCCGCAGGAACGCGCACCACCATCGAATTGCCCTTGCCGCCGCTTTATACCCATACACCCATGGTGATGCCGGTACATGTTGTGCGCGGTAAAAAGGACGGCCCGGTGTTGCTGCTCAGTGCTGCCGTCCATGGCGATGAACTGAATGGCATCGAGATCATTCGCAGGATCCTGCAACTATCCGCAATGAAGCGAATTAAAGGTAGCATAATTGCTGTGCCGGTCGTCAATGTTTATGGCCTGATTCAGAGCTCACGCTATCTGCCTGACCGCCGCGACCTGAACCGTAGCTTTCCTGGCTCCGACAGAGGATCCTTGGCTGCGCGGCTAGCCGACATATTTCTGAATCAGCTGGTGGCAAAATGCACACACGGAATCGACCTTCATACCGGGGCCATACATCGTTCTAACCTGCCGCAGATTCGGGCCAATCTCGACGACGAAATGACGCTGACGATGGCCAAATCCTTCGGCACGCCAGTCGTCCTCAATTCCAACTTGCGCGATGGCTCACTGCGCGAAGCCGCAGATTGTCGCGGTGTGCCGATGCTATTGTACGAAACCGGGCAGGCACTGCGCTTTGATGAAATCGGCATACGCGGCGGTGTCAAAGGTGTTGCCAATGTGATGCGCCACCTCGGTATGCTACCCAAAAGTAAGAGCAGAAAAATCGCCGAACCGTTGATCGCTCGTTACAGCAAGTGGCTCCGGGCAACATCGAGCGGCCTGTTGAAGACTTTGAAGCCGTTGGGCGCCCGTGTAAAGCGCGATGATTTATTGGCCCTTGTCGATGACCCGCTCGGCGACAACCAGACCGAAATCCGGGCAAGCTTCAGCGGTCTGATCATCGGCAGGACAGAGATACCGTTGGTGCATGAGGGCGAGGCCGTATTCCACATCGCTCGGTTCGAGGACAGCAAGGAAGCAGCAGGTCAGGTGGAACTCTATCAAACAGAGCTCTCTCCTGAAGACGAGCCGCGATCTTACTCCAATGATGAACCACCCATTGTCTAAACCCCACTGCAGTTGACCGCAATAGGTACCCGTGCATACCCTTGCATGCTGCCATGATATTTTGACCTTTCTGGTCGGCATGAACGCCTGGCCGATCGAAAACTGAAATGCGGGCTAGCGCGCTAGCCCAACTTCATCGCTTACTGGCGAGTAATGCTGTGTGCAGGTTGCGATGAAATACTATATCTGGATGGACGCTGAGGACAAGCCTTTATCGAAAGCTTGGCGTTACGATGACGAAATAGAACGCATGGCTGCAGAGCGCCATCCACCCTCAGCAACAGCCGTGCTGCGCGCGGGGACCAGGGAACAACTGATCGAAATCTTCGGCTTGGATGAGGAGGATTTCGCTGACATCTAAGTTTGGACCAGCGCCGGCCTACTCGGAAGGCGCAGTAGATACAGGCATTCTGGCCTTCCTCCAAAGGGCGCATGTCATTTCCATCTCCTGCACCACCTGGTCAGATATTGAGGCTACACACATGCTACGCCCATAAAACCCTGTACATCACAGCTGCAAACGCTCTATCATCGTGTCAGGCTGATCAACAGATAAATGAGGTAACAGATGACGGCAGGCGAATACTGTAATCGGGAAATCATCATTACTGAGCCAACCATATCAGTGGCCGAAGCTGCTGCGCTGATGCGGCGCCATCATGTGGGCGATCTCGTCGTTGTTGAAAAACATGGCGAAAAATCCCTGCCTGTTGGCATCATCACGGACCGCGACATCGTCATCGAAGTCATCGCGCAGAAGATCGATCCAGAATCTTTGACCGTGCGCGATGTGATGAGTAATGATCCAGTCAGTGTCAGTGAGCAGCATTCCTTGCTGGACACGCTCGAAGTCATGAAAAAACGGGGCGTGCGGCGTTTGCTGATCGTTGATCAGAGCGGCAGTCTTCAAGGTATGCTGACCGCGGATGATGCCGTCGAGCTGATCGCAGAACAGATGAATGATCTGACCCGACTGATCCACAAAGAATTAGACCGCGAGCAGGAATTGCACCCTTAATCCATTAATGTCGGCCTGCTCGTCATTGCGAGCCGCGGCAGCGGCGTGGCAATCTGCCGCACCACGCCAGAATCAAACCGAAGCGGCTCTCCGCCTTTTAATTGTGTTTAGAAAGTATACGACAAACCGATAGATCCCATATAAACATCATCGAGTTCGCCTATATCGAAATATTCGAGCTCAGCACGCGCGGCCAACGAACCAAATTGTATTTTGGCACCGAGCCCATAGGCAGTATCAGTACCCGAGTCACTGCCTGATACAGTGCCGATGTTGAAATCCGAGTCCCAGGCGATCACCCCTGCCTTACCGAAAACGCTAAATGGCCCAAACGTTAGCGCAGCGAGTCCGAATGCATCCCACCCCGTGAGATCAGTGGCGATCGTGGTGCCGGTACTTAATGTCGTGTTCGGCTTGCCAAAATCCACATAGGAGCCCTCCACTGCTAGGTCGATCAGTGGGATGATGCCAAAATTGTAACCGCCAAAAATCTTGTACGCGGAATCATCTTCGCTGAATTCGAAATCATCACCGGTCGGCGTTTGATCTTTGAATTTGACCGTCGCCTGGCCGATACTGCCGCCGAGATAAAAACCGGAATCGCTGCCAGCGAAAGCCGTGCCCGAAATCAACGCCGCGAATACCGGAAAAATGAAGTAACCGATTCGATTGGTACGCATAATAGCCCTCTTTTTAGATTGATTTACCAACAACACCCTATAGACCCGGCAATGAACATTCTCGGGTTCAATCCGGGACATCCACGTCCCGGCGCGGCATTAAGCCGCGTGAGACCGGGACGCGCGTGTAACGCCCCCAGGCGCCGGCAACAATATACATGGGTGTGTTTTATTGCCGGTTTCATAGCATTCGTATCATACCGCATTTTTTACGCATGAAAGACTTTATTTTCAGTCGGAAGGTGAGCCATGCCACTTCTATCAGGACCCGCCTACCTCCGGCCTGAATTTACCGTGCCCGACTATACCAACACGCGGCTGTTACAGAGTCAGCCGCATGGCTTGGACCAGCGCGCCGGGCAACTCGATGCTGCGGTTCGATCTATTACCGTAGCTCCTGGCATCAAGGATCAATTCACGTTCTTCGGTCAAACCGAGCAGGTCGGTTCCGAATAAGCTATAGACGCTGTCGTCAAACCGCATAACGTCGACGGGTGCCTGTATTTCCCCGTTCTCGACCCAGAAACAGGCAAACCGGGTCATACCCGTGATCTGACAGGCATTGCGGTCTGAGAAATTTAGATACCAGAGGTTATTGATGAACAGTCCGGTATCCAATTCTTTTAATATTTTTGCACTCGGCAGACTGCCCGCAGCCAGCTCCAGTGCGCCGGGGTACTCGGCGTCGGCATTGGTTTTGCTTTGGTATTCGATCGCGCTGCGCGCGCTGACCAGACAGTCCTGGAAACGTCCCTCCTGGATCAGCTGAACATGACCCGGCTTCAGAAAGCCGTCGCTGGTAAATATTGGCGCAAGCCCTCGTGCGTTGTTTTCGCTCAGGGAGAACACTGCGTCGAGTGTTCGGCCCTGCTCCAGCATCTGTATCAGCGGCGTGGATTTTGTTCGATGGCTTTTCAGGCCAAAACCGCCCCAGGACATCGTGTCGATCAGCTCGCTGACAGCCATTGGTGCCAGGTACGCCCGATAATGGCCTGGCTCGATGGCTTTTGAACGCCTGGAAAGTATACTCAGCTGACCTCGAACATTTTCCATTTTTTCCGCCAATTGCGCCTGCTGCCAGCTAAATCCGGCATAGTTGCTTTTCACCGCCTTGTCTTTGTTGTGATAGCAGCTCCAGTCGAAATTGAAGCTTGCACTGCTGTGCCAGTTCCGCTGACCCAGCGAATTCGCAAAACCCGTATACTGCATGCCATTGGCAAAAATGCCCACGAGATCCAGACCTTCGGCTGCTTGCATAATTTGCTCGACTGCATCGTAGCTGCTGACAACTGCGTTATCGTGGTGAAATTCGGAGTGATTGATATCCGTCGCGTAATGAAGGTAAGGATCCGCGGGCAACAGCGCACGTTGTTCCCGCAGATTGTTCAGCGTTTCTTCGAGCTGCTCCAGATCCTGGTTGCTGTCACCGGCGAGGTCTACGGTAGCTTCGGCATGGCGCTGCCCTGCGATCAGATCCAGCGACATACTGCGCTGCACGACACTGCCGGCCTGCCGAATCTTGTTCCGATTCAGCCTGACGAAATCCGAATGTTCACCCAAAAAATTCAGTAAGAGTCGCTCATCACCTTTCAACTTTCCGAAAAGCGCATCGGCCAGCGAATAGAAGTAATCCTGCACTACACGGCGCCCCCGAAAACGTCGACATCGCGGAAATGACAGGCCGGTGACGCGTGACCAACGAAAATAGCCTGATTCGGCTCGCCCTTGCCGCAGTTAGTGATGCCCTGAACCTGGAAGCTTTCAGAGTTTCCAACAGCCATGAGATTTCGCCAGAATGTGGCGGAGATGCCTCGGTAATTGGGGTTACACACCAGTCCTTTCAATTCGCCATTTTCGATCAATCGTCCCAGTTCGCAACCAAACTGAAACTTGTTGCGACTGTCATCGATCGACCACGAACGATTGGTTTCCATATAGACGCCATGTTCAATATTCGAAATCATATCGTCGAGACTGCTGTCTCCCGGTTCAACGTTCAGGTTCGCCATTCGGTCTATCGGTGGCCGGAACCAGTCCGCCTGGCGCGCATTGGCAACACCGGGCATCCCGGCACGCGCCTGCGAGGTGGCGCCACCTAAGGGGCGCTTGAGAATACCGTTGTGGATGATGTACTCACGACCAGCCAGCGTGCCTTCATCATCATAAGCGTAGCTTGCCAATTGTTCGGGTCGACTGGGGTCAAAAGTGACATTGAGGAGATCGGAACCGTAACGATAATTCCCGAACATATCCTGCGTGACAAAACTGGTGCCGGCGTAGTTGCGTTCATCGCCGAGAATGCGGTCGAGCTCGAGCGGGTGACCTATGCTCTCATGAATTTGCAAAACCATCTGGCCCGGCGCCAGCACGACATCCATAGTGCCTTGCGGACACTCGTCGGCACTCAGCAGCGCGACGGCCTCCTCCGCCAGTGATGTCGCTGCCTGGGGAAAATCCAGCGAGTCAAGTTGCTCCAATCCGCCTTGACGGGTACTGTTTGAACCACCGCCTGTACGATACTGGGTTAGCGAACCTTGATTGGCAACGGCTCTCAGTCCAGGATTGATATAGTGAAAGCGCTGTTCGATATGTGCGCCGGCGCTGCTGGTCAACAAAATATCCGCACAGCGGTAGCCGAGATAAGCCTGCCAATCAACAATGCTGGCATGGATCTTTAACGCCTTGTTAGCATCCTGAAGCAGCGCTACTTTCTCATCCAGCGGCATCGCCTGCCACCGTCTGATGACTGGAGTTTCATAGCCGGCTCTGGCCTCGGGTCGTGGATAGTCGTTCGCCGTGAGCAAGCCCGATACGGACGATTGTTGCGCCCACTCCAGGGCCCGGGACGCAGCTTGCTTCAAACCACTGCGGCTGAGGTCGCTGGTTGCCGCGTAGCCACAGCCGTCGCCTTTAACGACCGTCAGCAAAGCACCGCGTGCAAGCTGATTGAAAACCGGCTGCATAACGCCCTGACGAACCTGGATCGTTTCACTCCTTTCCGATGTCAATCGCAACGTCCAGAAATCCACCTCGGGCGCAACATCATTGAATTTCCGTGCGATGCTGTAAAGGTATTCACTCATAAATCAAGCCCAATCAAACCTGGTGTCAGGTCTTTCGTTTTGTATAGTATCTGCCATTGATGATTCGGCTTACGCTTGAATAATGCAAGCCAAAATAATGTGCCAGGTCTTTCATTGTGTAACCACCGCTTTGATAGGCCGCGCGCATTGCCAGATCTCGCTCCTGATATTCACGGACATAATGATACAACGGCTTTGGCAGTGACCGTCGCTGGCGTGCAGGTATTTCACTGAGGTCAGCATCCTTAGTTATCGTTGTCTGTACCTCCTCTATAAAATTGTTATCGCCAAGATAGACCTGGTTTTTCAAATGATCCCAAATTGGTGGCTGACCGCTGCCTTCCGCCACAAACTGCCTGTACAGCGCGCCGGCTCGCGTTCTGCGAGTAGAAAAATGCGCAAGAATACAACTCGTGTCCAGCCAAACAGGCGCACGATCGTGACTTACAGTGGCTAGAAAGCTGCTCCACGGCCAGTCCGCTGCCTGCGATACCATTCGCGCTCTGACTGGATTCAGAACGGTATAGCGAGCGACCTCAAGCAGGTACGAGTCCTTTTGTATAATGAGCGCCTGATATCGTCCCTGGTAAAGATGTCCGACGCGATCATGCGCACGATTGAAGCGTTTTGTATAAACACCGTTTAACTGACGCATTCCTTTGCTGAGATTCCCATCGGGTGTTTCGACAAGCAAATGATAATGGTTGCCCATCAAGCAATATGCATGGATGATCCAGTTGTAACGCTCACAGACGTCACCAACGATCTTCAGGAAGCCATGTCGATCGTGATCCGTGAGGTAGATCGCTTCACGCCTGTTTCCTCTCGAGGTCACATGGTAAAGCGCACCAGGGAACTCCATTCTCAGTGGGCGGGCCACTTATCAACTCCTTTTGACAATCAGTACACGTCGAATAGCTTAATACGAACGGCAACGAATGATCAATCGCAGGCGACATATTGACTTGCTCACGAACGATGAAAGACCTGACACCGAGCTGCGAAATCACGTATATAAACTCGATAAATAGCCAATCCTCAACTTCGAGCAATGCAGTGGTTTCCTAGAGCAGACTCAGAAGTGCGAACAGCATCAATAAGATCCAACTGATTTGAAGACGTTCGGGTACCGGCCGGCGCAGGCCACCCGCGATATCTGCGCAGGTCATGAGAGTATTTCCAATCGCGATCCCCAGGATGGTGACAAACATGATTGCGACCAGCAGCGTTGAAGGATTGTCCATAGGTAAGTCCTCGATCGGTTAGAGCCTGAATTACTGTTACATGCTCAAGCATCGTCAAGTTGTCAGAGGCATTGCGAGTCGGGCGACGCAAT
>JARFQK010000164.1 GCA_029287815.1 Gammaproteobacteria bacterium | reverse complement strand
CGGTAAATGGCATCTCGGTCATGAACCCGGCCAGATTCCCCATGCCCGTGGTTTCGAGCGATCGTTCACCCTGCTAAACGGTGGGGCTAGCCACTGGTCGGATATGACCGGGCTGATGGAGGTGGAAACGCCGGTAGGCTATACCCAGAACGGCAAGCAACTCGATAAACTACCGGGCGACTTTTATTCCACGCACAGCTACACCGACTTTCTTATCGACTCGATCCGGGAAAACCGGGGTGATGGCAAACCCTTTCTTGCATACCTCGCGTTCACTACCCCGCATGATCCAATGCATGTTCCTGAGCCGTGGCTGAGCAAGTACCGCGGCCAGTACGATGAAGGCTATGACGTCCTTAAAGACAAAAGGATAGCTGCTGCCAAGAAGAAGGGGCTGGTCGTGCAAGATGCACCGACGCCGGAACGATTCCACCAGGTGAAGCCCTGGAAGTCACTCACTAAAGAGCAGCAGGCGCTCGAATTACGGGGAATGGAAATCTATGCCGGTATGATCAATAACATGGATTACCATTATGGGCGAATCGAGGCGTTTCTCAAAGATATTGGTGAATATGACAATACGATTGTGATCTTCATGTCTGATAACGGCCCTAATCCCTGGTATAGCGAAGACTATCCCGGCAACCGCGGCAGCGAGTGGTTTGCGAAGTTCGATAACTCTATCGAAAACCTGGGACACCCCAAGTCAAATTATGCCTATGGTCCGGGATGGGCCGAAGCGAGTGCGGGACCGTTAAGCCTGTTCAAACTGACCGTCGGTGAAGGCGGCATCCGCGCGCCGTTATTCATTGACGGTCCCGGCGTCAAAGGTGGCCGCCAGGTGGACTCATTGACCTATGTCTGGGATGTCATGCCTACGCTACTCGAAATCGCGGGTATTGAGCACCCGGAGACATATAAGGGCCGCAAGGTCGAGCCTATGCGCGGCAAATCGCTGCAAGCTGTGCTGACAGGTGCGACAACTACCGTTCGCGACAAGGAGGAATTCATCGTTGGTGAAATGGGCGACGTTGGCCGATGGATACGGCAGGGTGATTTCAAGGCCGTATGGAATGCACCGCCCTATGGGGATGAAACCTGGCGCCTGTACAACATCAAGAAAGACCCCGGCGAGACGCAAGATCTTGCCAAAACGCATCGGGAAAAAGTGAAAACGCTGAGAGAGGCCGGGGATCGCTACGTCGAAGGCGTGAATGTGATCACGTCTAAATAGCCGGGCACCTTGGTCTCCGCCCAGACCCATCCTGTCCACGGGTGTACGGCAGATGTGGAATGCACCGCCCTACGGAGATGATAAATGGCACCTGTTCAACGTTGTAGATGACCCGGGCGCGACGCGTGACCTTGCCAAAGATAAAGCGTAGAAGCTTGAAGAAATGCGAGCGAATGGAGATGACTACTAAGCTGAAGGTGTGGGTTTCGTCTCGTCAAATTAGTCTATGTGTAAGTCACGTGCTGCACATACAGTTTACAGCACGAACTGAGAAGGAGGCGTCTCATGATTACCCCACTGCTTTCAGCTCCTTCAATTGATTTCTCGCTGCACTGAGGGTAACGCCCTCACTTTCCTTACCTAAAACTCCCTTGAATCGTCGCTTATTCATGCGGAAATCGTATCGCCATACCCCGGTGCCATCCTGCAATTTCCTCCAGATGAGGCCATGCTCCGTCAGTTCTTGACCGACCTTCAGGGACTTCTTATTCGCAGCAGAGAACTTCTGATTTGTCTGAGTAGTAGTGTTTTCCATAAATTCCTCCAAGCACGTTGAAGGTATTTATGAGGGGAAGATTAGGGGGAGAACGATAGCGTACAATAGCGTATATCAGCGACTTATACGCATGTCTGCGAACTGGCACACCAATAAAAAATGCCGCATAATACGCGGCATTTATGCTTATTTTTCAATAACTTATTGGTGGCCGGGGGCAGAATCGAACTGCCGACACGCGGATTTTCAGTCCGCTGCTCTACCAACTGAGCTACCCGGCCCTGTTTCGCAAGGGTCTACGTCACTGGCACTCGGACTCCTGTCCTCGTTTCGCCTCAACGGCTCCCGGCCCGGCTTCCTGCCGGTCGTTCGTCGGACTGCGAATGTCCACTGGACATTCGGTTCCTCCTCACCCAACTGAGCTACCCGGCCCTGTTTAGTAAGGCTTTACGTAACTGGCACTCGGACTCCTGTCCTCGTTTCGCTGTCCCTGATTGTGCAACGCTGCGTTTTCAGGCCAGTTTGAGCGAACGCGTATTTAATCGGCTCGCCGCACTCGAGTCAAGCGTGCTCGCCGATTATGCGAGCAACCGGGGCTGCGAGTGCGCGCTTTTTGGCTTCCGCTGATGGGCACCAAACGAGGTCGCGTTGCTCTTGCACGCACCCAGCTTCGCACCTCACCCGGATTCGGCACGGCGTGATATCGAAATGGTAGTGGCTGAAGGTATGCCTGAATCTACCGCAATCCTCCCGATGCAGAACCGTGACGCCCCAGCGTTGCCGACATAACCTATCGACGTGCTCGTCAAGATCCGCCTCGGGCAGGCTCCACAAACCACCCCAGATTCCGCTCGGCGGACGTTTTTCGAGCAAAATATTGCCCGAGTCGCTATCGGTCAGCAGCAGTAAACGAGCTGCTCTGACGGGCAGCTGCTTCCTGGGCCTTGGTGCCGGATAACGTCCTACCTGGCCCTGCGCATGCGCTTTGCAGTCCGTCTGCAGCGGGCACGCACTGCATCGGGGTGATCTGTGTGTACACAGGGTCGCCCCCAGATCCATGATGGCCTGGGTGTAATCGGCGATGCGCTGATGCGGTGTGTAGGACTCGGCATATCGCCACAACTGCTTCTGCACAGAGGATTTGCCCGGCCAACCGTCGATCGCGTGGTAGCGGCAAAGAACACGCTTGACGTTGCCATCGAGTATCGCATGACGCTGTTCCAGCGCTTGTGCGAGGATCGCGCCAGCTGTCGATTCTCCGATACCGGGCAAGGCGACAGCCGCTTCGAAACTTGCCGGAAACTCGCCGTTGTGCTCAGTTGCGACGATGCCGGCAGCTTTGTGCAAATTACGCGCGCGCGAGTAATAACCCAGCCCGGACCATAGCTCGAGTACGCGGTCCAGCGGCGCGCTGGCCAGGGTGTTCAAGTCAGGAAAGACTTCGACAAAGCGATGATAGTAAGGGATGACCGTCGCTACCTGCGTTTGCTGCAGCATGACTTCCGCCACCCAGACGCGGTAGGGCGTAGCTTGCTGCTGCCAGGGTAAATCATGGCGACCGTACTGATCGAACCATTGCAGGACGCGTTGCGCGAAGGGCGCTTCGAGCACCTAGAACAAACCTTTCAGCCGATCCTTCAATTTGTCCTCGAGCTCTTGCTTGAGCTCTTTTTCTTTTTCTTCGACCTTTTGCTCCAGCTTGGCTTTTTCTTCATCGATTTCTTTTTGCACCTTGGCTTTGGCTTCGGCTTCGAGCAGATCACCCAGCGCTTTCTTCAGCCGGCTTTCGTCGACATCGTAGGCCAGCTGTTCGAATGGTCCGTGAATGCGCACCGCCAGCGGCTGATCCAGCAATTTTTCCGCGGTTGTCTGCCGACGTGAAGGTTCGATGTCGATCAACGCGTTGTAGTCCATATCATTGCGGATGATATTTGCCACGCCCTGCCCTTTGACCTTGATTCGACTCGAATCGAGAATCAGATCAGGGTTGGTGATATCGCCATTCGCTATGGTCGCGCTGGCGTGCGCCCGCGTGAACGCGGTCTTGGTTTGCGGATCAAAACTGCCGCGCCATTCAGCCGGCACCGGCAGACCCCTGCCGGCGAGATAATCGGCAACGACGTTGCGTACGTAATGCTCGAAATCGACGCCCTCTAACAGTGTCTTGGCCATGTCGAAAGTCAGCTTGCCTTTCGCTGCCTGCTTCAGCTCCGAGACACGTGAACCTTTAGTATCGATGTTCACCAACATGTTCGCCGCGCCATCCAGAGTGACTTTCTGTCCACCGAATATGCCGACCAGCATTGGATCGACAACCGGGCCAGGGCGGATATTCGAGGCTTTCAGGCCGATCGAGTAAGAAGGTGTGTCGGTCTTTGCGTTGACCATGACGCTGCCATTGGCCGAGCCGTCCAGCGCTTTCAATTGCAGTGGGTCGACGCGCAACAGACCGCCTTTCGCCTGCGTCTTGACCAGGATCTCATTCAGTGGGATCTGATTGGCCGTGACCGTCTCCATCGTCAGCTCGCCCTGCATGTCGAGAGTGCGCAACAGCTCGACCGGCAACTCGATTTCAACGTCTTCTTCGGGCACCGCTGCAGAATCGACCGCGACATCCGCATCTGACGGCGCAGCCTCGGCCGTATCCGTTTGCGGCGGCAGATAGGCATCAACATCGATCGGGCTGACGTGCAACTTGTAACGCACGACCGGCTGTGCGAGATCGGGGACGTGAAACCAACCGGTGATATCCGAATCATCCAGCGTCACCTTGATCGCATTCAGCTCGACAAAGCTGGCATTGGCTTTGATCGTGGAAGCGTAGGCGACCTTGGTCAGGCTGTCTTTACCGGCCATCGGCGGTAGTTCGATACCCAGTCGTTTCATCAATTCACGAGCATTTATATCGTCGGTATACATGTTGCCATCGACGACCGGCTCCGTTAGCAGCTCGTTGATATTCAGATTGGCGTGCAGCGTCGTATCCAGCGCGGAGATACGGGTATCGTTCAGCGCGGCCAACTCCTGATCGACATCGATATTGATATTGCTTTGTAACAACAGATCGAGCTGCTCCGGCAGAAGTTCGGGCGCGTTGGCGGCGACCTTGAGCTGCAAAGCATCCAGTAGCAGATTCGTAAACGCCTCGTTAAACGTCAACCGCGTTGTCAGACTGATCAACGCATCCAAACTCGGCTCGTTGTGTTTGACCTTGGTATTCAACTCGATATCGACCGGCTCATTGAAACGAATCGCGCCGGTTGTCAGGCTGAAGCCAGACAGCTGGGAATGAACGTCGTTCTGCAAATCTGTCCAAACCACCGTCGCATCGATCAGTTCAACACCATTGATCGCGAGTGCGGCCAGTGCCGGCGCCGATGGTTCGCCCACCTCTGTCGCCTGCGGTTGTTGTGGTGCTGGCTGTTCCTGCTGGGCCAAATCGGACCAGTTGTTATTTCCCTGCTTGTCAACTTCCAGCGATGCGAACAACCCGTGCAAGCGTACTTTGTCAACCTGCAGTTCCTTGCGCAGCAGTGGCAATAGCATCACTTTGACATCAAGTTGCGACATGCGCGCAAAGGGCTGCTCGCTGAAACCCGCTGCGTTGGCCAATGACACATCTTCGACCATCACGCCGATCCACGGAAATACCGACAACCGAATATCACCGGCAATCTCGAACGCACGCCCGGTCTGTTTTTCTACTTGCGCCGTGATCGTGTCTTTATAGTCGTTCGGGTCAAATGTGATGACCAGTGCGGCAATCGCGACCACGATAACAACAAAGACAGCGCCAATGATTTTTAGAACAAGTTTCATATTTTTCCTAAGGTGACAGGCCCAGGAGAGCTTACCGATCGATCAGAGGCTTCGCACTGCTCGCCCAATCGCCCGATTGCCCCCCCGACTTACTGAGCAGTCCTATATCGGAGATCGACATACCACGATCAATCGCTTTGCACATATCATATACCGTCAGCAAGCTGACCTGTACCGCATTCAAGGCTTCAATCTCAACACCTGTCTGGCCTCGGGTTTCGACAGTTGCCTGGCAGATGACAGAATTTGCCGCGATATCCGTAACGAGCGCTATGTCAACGCGCGTCAACGCCAGCGGATGACATAGCGGCACCAGCTCGGGTGTCTTCTTGGCCGCCATGATGCCAGCAATACGGGCAACACCGAGTACGTCACCTTTCTGATGGCTGCCCTCGATGATTCGCTCCAGCGTTTCGGCCTGCATCTGAATCCGGCCCTGGGCAACAGCCTTGCGCACGGTGGGCTGTTTATGGCCGACATCAACCATGTGCGCCTCACCTGCATCGTTAAAATGGTTTAGTCCGGACACCATACCAACTATTCAATAACAACCGCCGAAGCTTAACAAGTGACATCAACCCCATAAAGCCGTTATCATCAGAATATGCAACTAAATGTAAAATTTTTTGCCAGCCTGGCCGAGCAAACCGGCACTCGCCAAATGACCCTGAGGGGAACTCATCTGAGCAATGTGCTGGAGGTCTGGAATCAGGCGACCGCCGAAAAGCCGCTGCCACAGAACACCTTGTGCGCGATCAATTGCGTGCATGCCAGCTTCAAGGACCCTGTCCATGATGGCGACGAAGTCGCCTTTTTTCCACCAGTGACCGGCGGTTAGCCATGGCCGTCAGCTTGTGCGCTGAACCCTTCGATCCCTGGTTGACGCTGGCACAACACGCGGCCAGCTTGCGCAAAGGCGATCATGGCGCCTGTGCCAGCTTCATCGGCACCATGCGCGACACCAATCTTGGCGATGCCGTGCAATCGTTGACACTGGAGCACTATCCGGAAATGACGCAACACTATCTGGAGAGCCTGACCGACCAGGCCGTCAACCGCTGGCAACTGAATCACAGCCTGATCATTCACCGCTATGGCCAGATCCTGCCCGGCGATACCATCGTTTTGATCGCTGCCTGGTCCGCGCATCGGGCGGAGGCGTTCGAGGCGTGCCGTTATATGATCGAGGAGCTCAAGGCGAGAGCGCCGTTCTGGAAAAAAGAAATCACGCAGAACGGCGAGCGCTGGCTGCACGACGCGCCCAGCTCCTGATCCGTCTATTCGATCAACACAAACAGCGCGGTTCTTCCACGCTGGATATTCAGCAGTATGTGCGCGTCTTCATTTCCGACGATTTGACGAAACTCTTTCAGCGTCTTGACCGGCCTGCGGTTGACAGACAGGATGATGTCGCCTTCACGCAAATGCGCATTCCAGGCGGCACTGCCCTGCTTGACTTCGGTTACGACCAGCATGGTCTTGCCGGCCTTTTCTGTTTCTTCGATGGTCGCACCCGCAAGGCGCTGATTGATTTTGGTGCCGGCCAGTGACAGATCTTGCATATCACCGATCTCGGCCGTTATCCGCTTTTTCTCGCCATCGCGAACGACGTTGATCGAAATCTCTTCGCCGACGCGCAGCAACCCGACCATATTGCGCATTGAGGAGGCGTTCTTGACGGGTGTTTCATTGATCGCAGTCACGACATCGCCAACCCGAAGCCCCGCTTTCTCGGCAGCTGAATCTTCGATGACCTGGGAGATCACAACCCCCTGGTGGAGTTCCAGGCCGAACGCACGCGAGAGCTCGGGTGTCAGGTTTTGCATGATCACTCCGAGCATGCCACGGCGCACTTCCCCGTATTCGATGAGCTGATCGACGATCTGTCGCACCATGTTAATCGGAATCGCGAATCCGATACCCACATTGCCATGGCCACCCGCAGACAGTATCGCCGTGTTGATACCAATCAGCTCGCCTTTCAGGTTGACCAGCGCGCCGCCGGAATTGCCCGGATTGATCGACGCATCGGTCTGGATGAAATTTTCGTATCCCTCGATACCCAGGCCAGTACGGCCCAGCGCGCTGACGATGCCCGATGTGACGGTCTGGCCAAGACCGAACGGGTTTCCAATCGCGACCGCAAAATCGCCCACGCGCAACTCGTCAGAATCACCGAAGGGGATCGCCTCCAACCCCTCGATGTCGGCCTGCAGGATCGCAATATCCACTTCAGGATCGGACCCAATCAAGTTCGCCTTGAAATGATGGCCATTATGCATGGTGATCGCGATTTCATCGGCATCTTCCACGACATGGTGATTGGTCACGATGTAACCTTTAGCTGCATCGATCACGACACCCGAGCCCAGACTCTTGGTTTCCCGGCGTTGCGGCAAGTCCTGGAAATCCTCGAAGAAGCGCTTGAAAAACGGGTCATTCAGCAGGGGATGCTTCTGCACGTCGACACGGCCGGTGGTCGCTATATTGACCACAGCCGGGCGCGCCTTATCGACCATAGGCGCCAGCGACGGTATGCCATTGTTAGGGGCGTCGGGCGTAATGTGAGCGACAGCCATTCCCGTCTGCATGAAGCAGAAAACGGAAACCAAAATCAATAGTTGTTTCAAGCCGACCATGACCGCTCCAATTTTCGCCGATTGACATGTGACAAAGCCTGGGGCAGAGAGTTCAGGGCAGCTGGCAGTCGCCTGGCTTTCATTTCTCGCTAGCCCGCATTTCTCACCAGGATCACGGGAGCAGGCGCAGAGGTTAGCCCACCTGGTCAGAAATGCGGGTGCGAGCGATTTCTGGCTGGACCAACGGCCCGCCGATATCGCAGTGAAGCAACCGTAGGGTGCGCCGTGCGCACCGCGAATTTTCGGTTCGGTTGCAGGTTCCGGTGCGCACGGCGCACCCTACGCTCTTGGGCAGGCGACGAGCAGCCTGAACCGTGATTGGCCCGGTTGGAAATCACGCTGTACTTTCGATCATCCGAAGGCCTGTGAACGGGTCAATGTCTTGTCAGTTTTCCACGCCGCCTGGTCAAAAATACCGGGCTCGAGGAATGACTAGCTGGGCGAACCGCCTGCCGATATTGCAGTCAGCCGGTCGACCTGCTAAGTTGCGCGCTTTGGTTGCGACCCGCAGGACACAAAAACCATGCTTCGATATCTAACATTCTTACTCCCTCTGTGGCTGATCCCGACGATGGCCGGCGCTGCTGATGAACTGAACACGCTGCAGCAGAAAGCCAGTTACAGCCTCGGTGTCGATTTTGCGAAACGCTTGAAACAACAAGGAATCGAGCTGGACATTACCGCATACAACCGCGGCATTATGGATGCCGCTTCGGGCAACAAACTCGCGTTTGAAGAAGGCGAAATGGAGCAGTTCAAAGCTGAATACACTCAGCAACTGCGCTCACAAGTGATGCAGCGCCAGCAGGAACTGGCCGCAAAAAATCTTGAGGCTGGCAAAGCATTTCTTACTGAGAACGCGAAGAAAGATGGCGTGAAGACGCTGGAGAGCGGCCTGCAGTACAAGATCATCAAGAGCGGTGATGGTCCCAGCCCCAAAGCCGAGGACACCGTTACGACCCATTATCGCGGCACGCTGATCGACGGGCGCGAATTCGACAGTTCCTATAAACGCGGCCAGCCCGCCAGCTTTCCGGTCAAGGGCGTGATCAAGGGCTGGACCCAGGCCCTAATGATGATGAAGGTCGGCGACAAGTGGGAACTCTACGTTCCGCCAGAGCTGGGGTACGGCGCGCAGCAACGCGGCGAGGTGATCGAGCCGAACTCGGTGCTGGTGTTCGAGCTGGAGCTGCTCGAGATCAAGTAGCTTACGGCCCCTAACTCGTAGGAGCGGTTTCAACCGCGAATTGCTCGCGTTCCGACAGTCCGTTCGCGGCTGAAGCCGCTCCTACATTCGGCTTTCGCATAGATTAGTACACCCGCTGACAACCGCATCTGTGTAAGCTTTGGCCCTTTGCGTGCGCTGAGATCAAAATCACTCGATATTCTGGATCTGCTCGCGCATCTGTTCGATGAGCACTTTCAATTCAACAGATGCCTGGGTCGTCGAGATGTCGGCTGACTTGGAACCCAGCGTATTGGCCTCTCGGTTCAGTTCCTGCATCAGAAAGTCGAGCCTGCGACCGACTGCCTCGTCG
>JARFQK010000113.1 GCA_029287815.1 Gammaproteobacteria bacterium | reverse complement strand
CTGGCAGCATCGGACTGTATGTACTTCTGAGCACCCTCCGGAGCGATGATTTGCGCGCCCATCGCTTCGAATACCTGTAGGCCGTAGATATGGTCGGCATGATAGTGACTCACGATCACCTTGCGGATCGGCTGGTCGGTGATCTCGCGAATCTTGCTCGCCAGCTTGTCGGCCAGTGACGGCGTGCCCAGGGCATCGAAAACGACAACACCGTCGCCGGTCACGACAAAGCCGGCATTCGAGATGAAGCCCTCGTTGTCGGTCGCGATGCCCGCGGCTCCTTTGACATAGTAAACGTGCTCGGACACCTGTTTGACTTCCATATCGACCGATGTTGGTGCGTATCGATCTGCGGCAACGGTTAGCGAACACAGCAAGGTGCAAGCGAAAGTGATCAATCGAGAGCAAGTATTCATAAGCGATCTCCTGATAACAGTGTCTAAGACGAGCGAAATGTCCGTGATCTTTTGAGGTCAACGTGGCCAAGTGTCGACTGATTGATTGTACGTCCATCCTGCTTGATCGTCATCCCGGCATGTTTGTGGCCGAGATCCTGTGACTCAAAAAAAGGGGGCAAGCGCCCCCCCCCCTCAGATCATTCGGTCTGGTTAGCGAATATCAAGTCTCTTCGGTAATCGGGATCAGCGTCAGCTCGACACGACGGTTTTCTGCGCGGCCGGCCGACGTGCTGTTGTCGGCGATCGGGTAATTCTCACCAAAACCGATCACGTCGAAGCGTGCCTCGACGATGTTTTTCGATTTCAGGTAGTTCGCGACAGCGTTCGCACGCCTTTCAGAGAGCGCCTGATTGTATGTGCTCGATCCGGTGCTGTCGGTATGTCCGCCGACAGCAATGATGGTCTTATCGTATTCCTCGAGGACGAGCGCGACCGAATCGAGCACGTTATGAAAATCGGGCTTGACGTTGGCCATATCGGTATCGAAGGTGATGTTGCCGGGCATGATCAGGTTGATGTTGTCACCGTCTCTGGCGACACTGACGCCTGAACCACGCAGCTGCTTGCGCAGCTCCGCTTCCTGCGCATCCATATAATAGCCAACGCCACCACCTGCGATCGCACCGACTCCGGCCGCGATGAGCATGCGCTTCTGACGTTCCTTGCTGCTTTCGTCCTTGTTGGCGAAATAGGCGACCACGGCGCCAACACCGGCCCCAATGCCCGCGCCTTTGGCCGTGTTGGACACCTTTTCTTCGCCGGTGTAGGCGTCATAGGTTGTGCAACCGCTGATCAGCAGCGCGCCGGTAACGGCAAAGGTGATCAATGCGTTTGAAATTGTTTTCATGCTGGACCCTTCGAAGTAAAAAATAATTAACCGTTGAGTTTAGTTTCAATTATTGGAAAGTTTCAATTCGCGCGTCGCATGTGACAGAGTCTTTCTCCCATGAGGTAGGGTGCGCCGTGCGCACCGTTGGCATACAGCTCTAACGCGTGAGCGGTGCGCTCCGCGCACCCTACAATCTTCTTCATTGCGAGCGCAGCAATGCATGCTTTAACGCTTGAGCAATCAACTTGCCCAACGACACACAATCAGATCGATTCACGGCACAAGCGCAACGCTCTGGCCATCTGCGCGCCGCTCTTGTAGCGGTCCTCGCGCTGTTTGCGCATGGCCTTGTTGATGATACGGCTAAGGCAGGGCGGCAAGTCGCTGCGTATCTTGATGGCATCGATTTGTTTTTCATTGCAGATCTTGTAGGTCAGACCAGCAAGCGTGTCTGAGACGAAGGGCAGCTGACCGGTACTGAGCTGATAGAGAGTCGTACCCAGTGAAAACAGATCAGAGCCGCCATCGACTTTCTTGCCATCAACCTGCTCCGGCGACATATAAGACGGGCTGCCGAGCATCGTGCCGGTTTTCGTTTTACTGGAATTTGTCAGGCAGGCGACACCGAAATCTGTAACTTTGACGCTGCCGCTGGTCTTGTCATAGACGATATTGGCGGGCTTTATATCGCGGTGCACAACATCGTGCTTGTGCGCGTATTCTAACGCAGTGGCGACCTCGATCCCGATGCTCAGCACGACGTCGATCGGCAGCAGAGTTCCGGCCTGCTTGTGGCGGGAAAGGTCGTGGCCTTTCAAATAATCCATCGCGATATAGGCCAGTTCCTGTTCCTCGCCAACGTCGAATATCGTGACGATGTTCTGATGATCGAGCCGGCCGGCTGTTTCCGCCTCGCGCAGAAAACGTTGCTTGATATCCGCCAGGTCTTCGGTATCGAACTCCTGTGCCAGTGCCATAGTCTTGATCGCTACCGTGCGGCCGATCTTTGGGTCCTTGCCCAGGTAGACCATGCCCATTGCGCCTCGACCGATCTCTTTTTCAATCTGATAACGACCCAGCATCGGTTTCTGTACGCCATTGTCTGTGAGGATCAAGGTGCCCTGTTCTGTGGTCTTGCCGCTCTTCGGCAGCACGACCATGTCCTGCAGTTCACGGTTTTTGCGGTCGCGTTCCCGTGCATCACGGAATGCCGAATGTTTTTGCTCAATGTATTCGAACACCATCGCAGCTTTGCTGAACTGACGTCGTCGTTCGTAATCGAGTCCGAGGTTGTAGAGACGGTCGAGCAGGGTGTTATTGATCGGGCACGCGCGGTACTTCTCGAAAGCCTGGTCAAGATTACCCTGAGACTGCAAGTGCTGGCCCAAGGTCAGATTCGACTCGTACAAGTGCGCCTCGGTACGTTGATAGGCCTCTTCGAGCTTGCGCTTGATTGCGATGGTCAACGAGCCAGTCAGCAGCGCGGCTGTTGGCAGCATCAAGGGTATCCACATTGCACCGATGATCATCAGGCCAAGATAGGTGTTGACCATCAGAAACAGTAACATCAGGCTGGTCACGAAGCCGGTCCAGAAGCGCAGCCTCGGCAGTAATAATATCAGGTAGACCGCGACGATAGCCAGTGCCGCCAATTGCGCGAGCAGAGCCCATTCCGGTACCTGATACATATCGCTGTGCAACAGGTTATTGATCAGATGCGCGCTGGCCATGACCGGCGCCATGGTCTCACCGCCAGGCAAGGTCAATGGGTCTACCAGCGAAGCTGCCGTCATGCCAATCAGTACATCTTTGTCCTTGAATTGATCGTTCTCGATGTTGTTCGCATAGATGTCGTGGAACGAATGTTGCTTGAATGCGGGCTTGTCGCCGAGGCTCTTGTAAATCTGTGGATAGACACGATAACCGGGGTCGGTATCGAGCAGGATGCCGCCCAGGTTAACATCCTCTGACGGCCCGAACAGGATATCCGCGGTCTCAACTCTCAGGCTTTGCGCGGCGAACATCAAATCAAAGGACGGATAGTATTGAGCACCCGATTTCAGCAGCAGTGGTGCTACCAGGCTGTCTTCGCTGCCTGTAATCGATTCATCCAGCATGCCGGCAGCTGAATGCTTTGCCAGCAGCGGTATCGGGGCCTGCGCCTGCGTGAGACGTGGTACGCCTTGGGTGAGCACGCTGGGCACGAATTTCATCCACGCGTTCCGCTGAGGTGGCGTTTTAGAAAAAGCGTAGGAATTCAGCGTCTCTTGATTAGCTGTTAATGAGCCTTTGCGCATGTCCTGATTGACGCCATAGGTGATCGCGAGCACTGTGTTATCCGACCGCCGCAAGCTGGCAGCGAGCGCGCCATCGGTATCGAGCCGTTGTCTGGCCAGAAATAGAATGTCTTTGACGGTCTTTTCGTATTTGCCGGTGTAGGTGTCGCGCATCGAATCGAGGCGTCTGACGCCGAATTCACTCTGCGGGGTATGCAGCGGCAGTGCCAACCCGACCGTTCTGGCGCCGCCAGCGTTCAGATTCTTTATGACGATACCGTGGTAACTGCGTGGCCATGGCCATTTCCCCAGCTGTTGCAGCGAGGCTTCATCGATTGCGACGATTTCGAGATTGGCTTTGGGCAGCGCTTTCGGTGAGATGCGGGCGCCAATACCGTACGCATGCCATTCCAGATTTGACATGAGTTCCGTCCATCCCATCGACAAACATAACACTGTGATCAGCAGGCCGGGAAACCAGCTTGCCTGCCAGAACCTTATTTTCGACATAGCGCCTCAATACTCCCTCATGGAGTATAGACGCTGGAACTTTCGCTGCTCCAGCCGGGCCGGCGATCGCGGCAGGGCGGACGTAAATAAATGTGTATTCTGTGATGTTGTGCTCGCGGCGCACCCTACGGTGCTGTCTCCGGCGGGCTACACGGCATCGAGCTTGCGTAACGCGGAGGGCAGCAGCTTCATATCTACCAGCGATGTGACCAGCGCCTTGTAGAAGCTGGCCTCGTCCTCGTAGACCAGTCTGTAGTACTGGATTTTCATCGTCAGTGCGCTGCCGAATATGATCGAGAGGAGGGTTAGTATCGAACCGATCGCGAGTGTGGAAACACCGGTAATACCCTGGCCGATCGTGCAACCCATCGCGATTACGCCGCCGAAGCCCATCAGGACAGCGCCAATCAGGTGCATGAAGAAGTCTTTCGTGCCAGCAAACCACTCGATTCTGAAAGATCGACTCAGCAGCGACCACAATAACGAGCCGAACATCACGCCGAACGCCGCAACCAGCCCGAATGAGAGCATGGCTCTGTCGAAACCGGACATGGCGAAGCCGTAAGTTTGGCCGATTGGATTGATGAAGGTATACGATTGCGGCGCAACTGCATTGCCGCGTTCCGGCTTGCCCTCGTCGCTTTCGGCAAGCATATCCCATTCGCCGTAATAGTCACTCATCGAGTAGAGCTCGTCGTCCGCGTTGACGGCGATATTGCTGCTGATATACCAGGCAGACAGAATCACCAGGCCGACGACGATACCGCCGAGGATGTTGTCCTTGCCCGCGCGGAAATCCGCGGAGCGGAAGATTAAAATCAGTAACACGCCGCCAATCAAACCGCCGGCGATCAGTCGGGCGATGCTACTGTTATCTGTGCTGATCACGGCGCCCAGATCCTGGTGGCTGGCCAGATCGACCGAGATCGGCCTAATCCAATCGTAGAACAGCGCGCTGAAAAGCGTCTGGTCACTGTCCGGGAACGGATTGATCATGTACCAGGCAATCAATGCGATCACGATGAACACGATCACGGACTTCAGATTGCCGCCACCGATGCGAACCAGGGTTTTGTTACCACAGCCGCTCGCGAAGGTCATGCCGATACCAAACAGCAGGCCTCCGAGTATGTTCTCGCCAATCAGCAGCTGATTGCCGCGGTAGGGCGGGAACGTCGTGTTGACTTCGACCATGTGCAGATATTCGAGCGCGGTAACGCCGAGGATCGCGACGGCGATCGCCAGTAGCCAGGCCCGAAAGCGTCCGTAGTCACCCATGTTGACCATGTCCGAGACCGCGCCCATGGTGCAGAAATTGGTTTTGTTAACGACCATTCCCATGATGATGGAAATAATGAAGGTCGACCACAGAAAGAACGATAAGCCCGCAGCGAACGATTCAAAGACCATGATTCCGCCTCTTTTTGGTGTTGATTGCCAGCCCTCTCTTCGCATCAGGCGGGCTAACGCCTGCGGGCTAGAGACAATTTAGCACACGTTTCCTACCGATATCACGTTTTGTAGAGTGGTTCGAGTACCGAGGCTGGCGTTTGTTTTTTGACTGGCTTCTTAGACAGGAACGCGTAAAACGCGGCACGCAGAGCCTTTGGCTCCCATTCTGCATCTCTCTCACTGTACAGGCTCGAGTTCAGCGCCATGATTTGCTCGCGCAATTCCGCAGGACTGAGCTCCGCGATGTCAGCCAGGCTGGTGATCATGGCACTCGGCCAGCGCACACGTGCCCACGCCAGCAGCGCGTTCTTGGTTCTGGCAGCATCACCGCTGTTGCAAGCCTTTTCGACGGCCCTTTGCAACGGCAGGAGCGGCGGTAACGGCGCGGGTTTTGGCGCTGCCGCGCGGCTGCGCTGCTTGCGAAGCTGCAGAAATGTCGTGGTGATCCAGCCGATCGCCAGCACCAGGCTGATCCATGGCCAGACTGATGCAGGGACTATGGTCTTGAACGCGTTGTCATCGGCTGGGCTTGCACTGTCGGCCGTTTGCTCCGTCGTTTCGGCGCCCGGCGGTGTGACCTCGATCGGCGGCGGCGCGCTCGACGCAGCATTACCGGTCGCCTCGATAACCGTCTCCGGCAGCTGTGCGTATTCCTGTTTTCCGGTGCGCGCGTTCCACCAGGGAATATTGATGGCTGGAATCACATAGCGCCCTGCCTGCGTCGGTATCATCGCCACTTTGATTTGGCGACGACCGGTGATGCCGTCGCGTTTGCGCTGGTTTTCGATCACGGCCTTGTCCGGGTATTGTTTAACGCCGTTCACCTGCGCCAAGTCAGGATCGTTCAGCTGTTCACCGGGCAAGCCAGTGGCCGTAATCGTCAGTGTGCGCGTTACTGGTTCACCGCTGCGTAACTGGCTAAGGTCTTCTGACCATTCTTCCTCGATCGACAACTTCTCCGCCGGCAGCCAGGCGCTTGGGGCAACTGTCGCAGGCCGAGGTTTTACCGTCACGCTGATACTTTCCGAACGCAATCGTTTCAGTGTGCCGGACTGCATGAACTGATCGAACAGAGAGCTGGATTGTCGCCCACTGGCTATACGACCTTCGAAGATCACCGGTTCGAATGTCAACGTTCCGCTGCGCTGGGGGTAGACAGCAAACCGCAATTCACTGACCGAGTAAGGCACGCCATTGACCATCTTCTGATAGTTCGCGACCTGACCCAGTTTCTCGATGATCGCGTCCGGGTCATTGGTTGTCGGTTCACTCAACGTCGGCCGGTTGATGGCTGTGCTGGTCAGGAAGCGGATCGTATATATGATCTCCGAGCGAACCCAGGCTGTTCGCCTGTCGGTATTGACTTCCAGAAAAAAAGCATCCTGGTCGCTGGCGCCCTGCGTGTTGCTCGACGCGGCCTGAACAGTGACCTGAACCGCTGGGCTCGAGTCGTTGCCGAAAGGCACCGGCGGGATCGTGAATACACCGGCCCGCTTGCTGATTAGCACCAGATCCCAGGATTTTTTCAAACTCCAGTTGCCGTTGATAGAACGCATATTCGTGCTCTGACTGCTGCTAAGAATTTCGAAGTCCTTGGAGAGCACGCTAAAGTCCGGATCACCGTCGACATTACTGTCGGCCTCGAAAATAAGATGAAACGATTCATCCATCGACACGGGATTATGGCTCAGACGCGCTGTAATGCTGGTGGCTGCCAGCGCGTTCGAGCTGATAAACAGCAAAATAAAAAGGTGCAGATATTTCATGATTCAGACAGATTTTTTTACCGCAAAGGCGCAAAGTGCGCAAAGTATTTTTTTGGTGTTTTGATAGTATTCACTGAGGCCGTTATTCCAGCACCGAGGCGATAACCGATCCCTCCATTGATTTGACTAGAGTCTGCCAATAAACAGATACATAACTCTGCGTACTTTGCGGTGCATACCTAATTACCATGGCTCCTGCGCCTCGGCCTGGTTCGGCATTTGCCGGTATTGATAAATAAACTTGCGTCGCATCAAACCGCCGGGATCATCCGGGATTCGACGCAACCACTGTTCCATCGCTTGTTCACTCTCGACGGTCTTGGCATGATCCTTGTCGATGGCTTCCTGCTGTTGCTGTGCCTGCAGGGGCTGCTGTTCCGTGTCGTCCTGTTGTTCTTCGGCCTGAGCCTGCTGCTCCTTCGACTGCAGGTCCTGGTCCGGC
>JARFQK010000104.1 GCA_029287815.1 Gammaproteobacteria bacterium | reverse complement strand
GCCTTGGAGTATTTTCATGGTTTGATTTCCGTTAGATCGCCAGCTTCTTGATGTTGCGGCCACCGTAGATCAGGTTCACGACCGCACGCGTGCCGACGATCGCGGTGAACATCGACGTAATGATGCCAATGCTCAGCGTGACCGCAAAGCCTTTGACCGGGCCGGTGCCAAGACTGAATAACACGATCGCAGCCAGCAGTGTCGTGACGTTCGCATCGGTGATCGTGCTGAACGCCTTTTCGTAGCCGGCGTGTATGCTCGCCTGCGGCGAGTTGCCGTTACGGAGTTCTTCGCGTATTCGCTCGAAAATCAGCACATTTGCGTCGACCGCCATACCGACCGTCAGCACGATTCCGGCGATACCCGGCAAGGTCAGCGTGGCCTGAAGCATCGACAGGATCGCAACGATGAAAATCAGGTTCGCGGTCAAGGCCAGATTCGCGATCAGGCCGAAGGATTTGTAGTAAATCGCCATAAAGACCAGCACCAGCACAAACCCAATCATCACCGACATGAAGCCCTGATCGATGTTGTCCTTGCCCAGGCTAGGGCCGACCGTGCGTTCCTCGATGATTTCAACCGGCGCGCGTAACGAGCCGGCTCTGAGCAGCAGTGCAAGGTCGCGTGCTTCTTCGGAAAGAAGACCGGTAATCTGGAAACGCGCACTGAACTGTTCCTGGATCGTTGAAACATTGATAACTTCTTTCACTGTGGTGCGTTTCTTGACGACTTCGTCACCGACCTGTTTGCTCTCGACCTTGTTTTCGATGAAGACCACCGCCATCGGTTTCTTTACGTTCTCGCGCGTGGTCTCACCCATTTTCTTCGCACCCTTGCTGTCAAGCCGCACTGCAACCGCGGGCACGCCTTTCTGCTGATCGATGGTCGAAGCCGCATCGATGATCTGATCGCCGGTCACGATCACACGGCGCTTCAGCAGCACCGGGCTACCGTCGCGCTCATAATACAGCTGGGCATTGAGCGGGATACGGCCGGTTCGCTCGGCATCCTGCCAGTCGGTTCGAGTGCCCTCGGCGAGCCGGAACTCGAGGGTCGCAGTCGCGCCCAGGATCTTCTTGGCACCGGCAGTGTCCTGGATGCCGGGCAGCTGCACAACGATGCGTGAATCGCCCTGCTGTTGTATCACCGGTTCGGCAACGCCGAGCTCGTTGACGCGATTGCGCAGTGTGATGATGTTCTGTTGCAGTGCGGCCCGCTTTTCATCACGGACCGCGACCTCAGTCAGTGTTGCATTAATGACCAGATCCTTTTCGTCCATCTCGAATGCCAGCTCGCGGAACTGGTCCTCGAGCGTATCCAGCGCCTGATTCATGCTGTCCGGATTTCGGAAGCGGACATGCAAGCCTTTGTCGTCGCGCGTCACGCCGCGGTAGCGGATCTTCTCGCTGCGCAGATGGCTACGGATATCGGACAACAGACTCTCTTCCAGACGTTTGATCGCCGCTGCCATATCGACTTCCATCAGAAAGTGGACGCCGCCGCGCAAATCCAGGCCAAGGTACATTGGCGCCGCGTTCAATGCGCGCAACCAGCCCGGCGTGGCCGGCGCCAGGTTGAGCGCAACCAGGTACTGTTTCGGTAGCGATGATGTCAGTATCTCGGCCGCCTGAAGCTGTACGTTCGTATCATCGAATCGCACCAGTGCCCTGCCCTCCGCGAGTTCCGTGGCCTTGATGTTGATGTTGTTCTGCTCCAGCGTCTGTTCGATTAACAGCAGTTCTTCCTGAGCGATCGATTGGGCTCGGTGAGAAATTTGTACCGAGGGATCTTCCCCGAACAGATTGGGAAGCGCATAGATCGTACCGATCACGATGGCTACGATCAGTACGATATATTTCCACAGTGGATACTGATTCAGCATTGCGGTGACCTTTTAGTCAATGAATGGTGGTGCCGGATGCGAAGATTACTCTTTGGCGCCGGACTGTTCCTTGATCGTACCTTTCGGCATCACCGCCTGGACGGAATTTCTCTGCACATGGATCGAGACATCCTTGCTGATTTCGAGCGTGATGAAGTTATCACCAACGTTGGTGATGCGGCCAAGCAGACCGCCAGTGGTCACGATTTCTTCGCCTTTTTGCAGGGCTGCGACCATTTCCTTGTGTTGTTTGTGACGCTTGCTTTGAGGGCGAATCAGAAAAAAGTAGAACAACACGATCAGGCCGATCGGGAGTATCAGTGACGCGAGCGGGTCACCAGTTGGGGCCGCGGCCGGGGCCGCGCCATTAGTTGCCCAGGCATCCGACATCAGCAGGCTGGCGCACGCCAGTCCGACGAATTTGTTCACGTGGTGTAATGACTTGTACAAAGGCTTCCTCCTCTCTGGCCCGCTGGCTCCGACCCGGTCGCGGGGCGAATGACAGTTATTGTTTGACGAGCCGACTGTTTTTTGAGGGCGCTATTATGCCAGAAGGCTGCGCCCGGAGCGAGATGCAGTGATCTCGGATTTGGTGTCGTGGGCGTGATCAACGCCTGTCTGTCACGCGTTGCGCATAAAAAGCTTCGGCGAAGGCATCGAAGCGCTTGTTCTGAATTGCGGTCCGAATTTCGCGCATCAGGTCTTGATAGTAATGCAAGTTATGGATTGTGTTCAGCCTGGAACCGAGGATTTCACCGCATTTGTCCAGGTGGCGCAGGTAGGACCGACTGTAATAGCGGCAGGTGTAACAGCCACACTGATCATCGACCGGGCGGGTATCATCCCGATACCGGCTATTGCGAATTTTCAGAATGCCTTTCCGGGTATACAGAAATCCAGTGCGGGCGTTGCGGGTTGGTATCACACAGTCGAACATGTCGACACCTCGGCGCACGGCCTCAACAATGTCTTCGGGCTTGCCGACGCCCATCAGATAGCGTGGTCGCTGATCCGGCAACAGCGGTAGCGTGCAGTCGATGATGTTGTTGCGCTGTGCGTCTGGTTCGCCGACCGAGAGGCCGCCGATCGCATAGCCATCAAATCCAATCGCCGTCAGATGGGCTGCCGATTGTTGCCGCAGCTCCGGGTACATTCCTCCCTGCACGATGCCGAACAGGGCAGACGGGTTGCCCGTATGCGCCTGTTTGCTACGCTCGGCCCAACGCAGCGACAGCCGCATCGACGCCGCTGTTTCCTGCTCCGAGGCGGGATACGGCGTGCATTCGTCGAAGATCATCACGATATCGGAGCCCAGTTCGCCTTGCACCTGCATCGATCTTTCGGGTGTCAGCTCGATCGTGGCGCCATCGACCGGTGACTGAAAAGTCACGCCGCGCTCACTGATCTTTCGAAGTTTTGCCAGGCTGAAAACCTGGAAACCACCCGAGTCGGTCAGAATCGGCCCGTGCCAGTGCATGAAATCGTGCAGGTCACCGTGGCGCTGGATAATGGCCGTGCCAGGTCTCAGCATCAGATGAAACGTATTGCCGAGTATGATTTGCGCGCCGAGTTCAACCAATTCCTCGGGCGTCATCGCCTTGACCGTTCCATAGGTGCCCACCGGCATGAAAGCCGGCGTCTCAACCGATCCTCTGTCAAAGGTCAGACGACCGCATCGGGCATGTTTATCCGTGGTTAATAGGTCAAATAACATCAATAACTTATTGTCAATATCTGAAGTAATATCTTCATACATGCTGTTCTGGTGCACGGTCGACGCGCTTGCTGTGTCACCGCATCATGCAATGAACATCGCGTCGCCATAACTGAAGAATCGATACTCCTGTTCGACCGCGTGCCGGTAGGCGCGCATGGTAGAGTCATACCCTGCGAATGCACAGACCAGCATCAACAGGGTGGACTCGGGCAGATGGAAATTGGTCAGCACCGCATCAACACATCTGAATTGGTAACCCGGGAAGATAAATAAGCGGGTTTCCCCGGCATAGGGTTTCAGTTGGCCATCAGCGGCAGCTGTTTCGAGACTGCGCACCGCTGTCGTACCAACCGCAATCACGCGACCGCCCTGCCCGCGCGCCTGATTGCACAAAGCGACCGTCTCCTCTGGAACGAGCAGATACTCGCTATGCATGTTATGCGCCTCGATGTCGTCTGCGCGCACCGGTTGAAAGGTGCCGGCTCCGACATGAAGCGTGATGGAGGCGATTTTAACGCCCCTGGCCCGAATCGCACCCAGAATGTGATCATCGAAGTGCAGACCCGCAGTCGGCGCCGCGACCGCGCCGGGCCTGCTCGCGTAGACGGTCTGATAGCGCTCCATATCAACGGCCTGGTCCGCGCGCTCAATGTACGGCGGCAACGGCATGTGCCCATGCCGTTGGAGGATGTCTGTGATGCTACCGGCGTGTGTGGTCAGTACGAACAGGTCATCCTGACGCTCGAGAATTTCAAAGCTGATCGCTTGATCTACGTCTTCTTCATCGATGATGATTCGGGAGCCCACACGCGGCGTCTTGCTGGCACGGACGTGTGCTAGTGCCTGATGTTCCGAGATCACGCGTTCAATCAGGATTTCCGCCTTGCCACCGGTCGGTTTGTGCCCATACAGCCTGGCCGGGATCACGCGAGTATTATTGAGAACCAGCACGTCGTTTTTATTGAGCAGGTTGGGGAAATCCTGGAATTGCCGGTCGGTAGCCTCTCCGCTATCTCTGGCGAGGCAGAGCAAGCGACTGTCCGCGCGGTTTTTCGTTGGATATTGCGCAATTAGTCGCTCTGGCAGTCCGTAGTAAAACTCGCGCGTCTTCATCGCGCGGATGATACAGGCAGCCGTGCTCTCATTCTAGCCCGCATCGGTATACGTTGCATATTTCTGGAACCCAGCATTCTTGCGAAAGCCGCGCAATCGTTTGCACCGCAGAGGCGCAGAGGAATAAATGTTGGATGGCAAAATGTTTGATTGGCTGCGCGGCCGATAGGTTTTTTCTGAATGCGGGCGTTTACGGCTTCTGTGCTATCGATTGGGTTGCTACCCCGCATTCGCGCTCAGTTGCTATGCACCGCTGCGCCTCTGCGGTATCTAAAGCTGCGAAAGCGTTCGTTGTCCAAACACCGGCGCAATATCGAACTCGAAAATTTTCCACGCCGCTGTCGCGGCTCGCAATATGACGAGAAATTCATCAACGGCGCTTGCAGAGTCTTTTTGCAACCCTGTCAATGCGACTG
Source organism: Gammaproteobacteria bacterium (assembly GCA_029287815.1). Lineage (GTDB taxonomy): Bacteria > Pseudomonadota > Gammaproteobacteria > SZUA-229 > SZUA-229 > JABDQW01. Next base: position 1,481 of record JARFQK010000104.1, on the reverse strand, counting down.
CGTCCGCTCGCGCGGATCACTGCCGTCAACTCTCGGAATTCATCCTGCCAATCGCGCAGCTGACGAATGATTTCGCTTTGGCTTTGGCTGCGGCGATACCCTCTGCGGTTCCACTTTCCGGGTAGCCAAGCTTCAGCAAACGATCGATCACAGATGGGCGTGTGGCTTCAGCCGCATCGATCGCGACGATGCCGTTTTCGATGTCCACATCGACGGTATTGACACCATCGACGGCTTCTATCTTGGTTCGTATCGTGGAGGCGCAGCCGCCACATTTGATATTCTCTACGACGATCTGATACGCCATCTTCAACCTCCTTCTCAGCCCCAATTCAGGGCGCGATGATTGCCAGTTATTACTTCCGCTATTTTTGGCGGATCCAGCTGCGGAGAGTTCATTATGTCAACGAATTATTGTCCGCGCCACAAATCGTGCGAGCGTGGATTGTGAGCCTTTCCCTTGCGGCTTTGCTGGTCTCGGGCCAGACGAGCTTTAGGCGATGGTTTCAATGCGGAGGGGCCTATTTTTTATCAGCAATGGGCCAGTTGACTGATACCACCGAGATTGTAGACGTAGTTGAATCCCAAAGATTCGAGGAAACGTTTAACGACGCTCGCGCGCGCGCCAGAGACACAGTACAGTATCACCGGCTTGCTGCGATCAATCGAGTCAGCAAAGTGCGGGATGGATTCTACCGGCAGATTGATCGCATTTCTCAGCGCACCCTGCCTGAATTCATTTTGGGAGCGGACATCGATCAATTGGCCGCCATTGTCAACGAGCTCACGAAGCTCTTCGCACCGAATCTCATGTGTCATATTCGAACCTCCTGCGGGCAAGTCAAGAATATTAGAATTCTATGATATACGAGATACCGAGTCAAGATTCGGTCGCAGTCCTTATCTATAAATAACTTGAAAAAAAACTCATAAGCAATTGTTTAAAAAATTTTTATTTCAACCTTAATATCATCGTGCGACCAAGACGGTTGTCTGATTGTTTGGCCCGAGCGGCACGATGCTTTTGAGATTAGCTGCGTATACGTGACGAGCGCACATTATAGCCGCGCTGCGCCGGACTGCGGAAACATCGCCTGGTTAGAATGCGAATGATAGCCCCGCGTTTGCCTCATACTGCATGAACAGGCTGCCGCTGAACTTGGCGATGCAGCGGCCGTCCGCGCACAGAATACTGCCGACACCATCCGTGACAGTGCCGTAACCGCGTATCTCCAGGCGAACTGCAAGCTGAGGGGCCAGGGCAAATTTCAATCCGCCACCGATGGACAGTGAAAATCCTGTTTCAGAGGAGAAGAGATCGTTGGCGGGTGAAATATGCGTCGCGCCCAGTCCGCCCGTTACGAACGGCTTCAACCTATCCTGTCCGTAGAATACGGTCCCGCCAAAATGGAAGTAGTCAAAGCGCAGCGAAGTCGCATCCGACGGCAGCGTAGAGGATTCCAGCTCGGTGTTTTGCCGGG
>JARFQK010000044.1 GCA_029287815.1 Gammaproteobacteria bacterium | reverse complement strand
TCGATGTATTACCGAGCCTGGAAGATGACATCAGCCTGACCAGGCACTTACAGTCTTATTTCGGCCCGTTGAAGCTGCCGCTGCCCGAGCTCGCGCGGTGGGGGCTGGATCATAGCGACGAGCCCTGGCTCGCACATGTTGCGGCACCGTTGACACGTTTCACAATCCGAGGCCTTTCGCGCAAATTCATGGGGGGACAAACCACAGCCGAGGCGATGAACACGCTCAAGAAATTGCGCAGCCGCGGCATGAACGCCAGCCTTGACATCCTCGGCGAAGCCACGATCAACGAGAAGGAAGCCGAATCCTACCAACAGGCTTATTTGGATCTGATCAGCGATATCGCCACCGAGGTCACGCAGTGGCCGCACGATCCCCAGCTGGATACAATGTTCGACCGTGTACTACCGAGACTGAACATATCGCTCAAACCCTCTTCGCTGTACTCACAGATCGATGGCGTCGACTACAAAGGCAGTCAGCGCGCAATACTGAAGCGCTTGTACCCGATCATCGAAAGCGCACGCGAACACAACGCCTTCGTGATGATTGACATGGAGCAATACGATTATAAACGCATCACGCTGAATGTCTTCGGCCAATTACTAGCGGATAAAGCATACTCCGACTGGCCGAATATCGGCATAGCCATCCAGGCCTACCTCAAAGATGCGCCTGAAGACCTGGCGACGCTCGCAGACACCCTTGCGCGGCGCGATGCGCCTGCAACGGTGCGACTGGTGCGTGGTGCCTACTGGGATTACGAGACCGTGATCGCAGAGCAAAACAACTGGGATACGCCGGTCTGGTCGATCAAGCAAAACACCGATGCAAACTTCGAACGTTGTCTGGACTTCCTGCTCGCCAGAAGCGACCGCTTCGATACCGCGGTTGCATCGCACAACATTCGCTCGCTGGCAGCGACAATGGCTCTGGCCGAACACTAAGAGCGGCACCGGCTTCAAAGCCGGCGGCCCGGACTATCTGTTGCAGTTCATGGATGCGTACTGCATTACCGAAAACACCTTGCGTCGCGGCTTTGCACCAGCGCCGAAGCGTGACAGCGATAGCTGACCAAGCGAGTCCATTAGCCAACGGCACTTACTGAGCGCAAAGTGATCAAGGAAGCGTCATTGCTGTACGCGTTAGCAAATATCCAGATAGATGCCGGTTTTTGTTTTTAAGCCCACAGATTAACGCGGATTTTTTCTTGTGTCTTCGCAGTGCATCAACATCGACCAGACCCTTAACAAAATCTCTGCGTTTATCCGTGTTCATCTGCGTTCATCGGTGGATCAACTGAAACAAACATGGTGGGTAATACGTATCATTGCCAGTACGCCGAGCACGATTGCCAGGCTGGCATCAGCCGACGCTGCGAAGATAAAATTTGTCGCGCACTTCCTGTTTTTTCACACAAAGCAGTCTATTATCCAGTACACAAGACGAATAAATTCAATATGGTTGCACCTGCATGAATGAAAACCTGCGTCGACACCCCCGCAAGGAAATAAAGGTTAGCGTCGAGCTCACATTTCTCGATGAGCCTTATTCAGTCGTTAACACCCGCAATATCAGCGAGGGAGGCATGTTTCTTGAGGTGGAATCTGCAGAACAGTATCCCATTGGCGAAATGGTCAGCGTGCATTATCTCGATCCGCTGAACGACGATGCAGACACTTTCAAAGATGCGATTATCGTGCATAAGAACGAAGAGGGTTTCGGCATCTGCTTCATCGAAATGACCGAGTTCGAGACTTGACGCAGGCGTACAAAAGCCAGGCGATCTTCGGTAGGAGCGGCTTCAGCCGCGAACAGGCTCGCGTTTGGTGTGGATAATTCGCGGCTGAAGCCGCTCCTACGCTTGCATTGACTGCGCACAATCGACCAGAATAAGGCCGCATTTGACGAGGAAACGATCGGCCTGGGCTACTGCTCGAGCATTTCAATATCATCCTCATCGTGTAACTCAACCTTTTCGATTTTCTCGAACCGGCTGCTGATTTTACGCGCTGTGGTATTGACTTCCTCAACATCTTTGTTGGCTTGTTGAATGTGCTTCGACAGGTTATCCATACGCTTGCGAAAGCGATCGAAGTCGGTCGACAAGCGGATCAAATGTTCCTGAATAAGGTGAACCTGCTTCCTGGTGGCCGAATCCTTCAGCACGGCTCGCGCGGTCGTCAAGACCGCCATCATTGTCGTCGGCGAGACCATCCAGACGCGGCGCCGCTGTGCCTCTTCGACCAGATCCGCCTGATGGGCGTGGATTTCCGCGAATACGGCTTCGGCCGGGATGAACATCAATGCGCCATCAGAGGTTTCCCCGGGAATAATGTATTTATCGGCGATATCATTGATGTGCTTCTTGATATCCTGTTTGAACTGCCGCTCGGCATTGACGCGTTCTGATGGCGCCGCATCGGAGTTCATCATCGTCTTGTAAGAATCCAGCGGAAATTTGGCATCGATAGGCAGGTGACCGGTAGGCTCGGGTAGAAACAGCATGCAATCGACCCGTGTCCCATTCGACAACTTGTACTGCTCCTCGAAACAGTTTTCCGGCAGCGCATTCCGCACCTGCAGCATCATCTGCGCTTCACCAAAAGCACCGCGCGAGCGTTTATCGTTCAACACCTCCTGTAGACTGACCACACTGGAGGAAAGCTCGGTAATCTTCTTCTGTGCCTCATCGATCAAAGCGAGCCGTTTGACGACGTCGGTAAAGGTTTCGTTGGTTTTTTCGAAGCCCTTGTTCAGCCTCGTTTCTACCTGGCCACTGATTTCGGTCAATCGGTTGTGCAAGGTCACCTGGATCTGATCGTTGGATTTGGCCAGACGTTCGATACTGGCCTGCGACATTTCACCGAGGCGCTTTTCGATTCCCTGCTGCATGTCGCCAAAACGTTGTTCAAGCTTGGCCTGCATTTCGGCCAGACTCTGCAGCTGAGCTTCGCGCGAGCGTGCGTACTGCTCCGAAATGCTCTCGAATTGTCGCGCCTGGGCATCGGCCAGACCCTGCATACGCAGCAGCCGCGCGGCGATCAACAGCAACGCGACGACAGCGATCGAAGTCAAGACCAGAATCAACCAGATTATGGTCTCGTTCATTGGCGGGTTGATGCCTTCATCAGAATTGTGCTGGGTTATAATGACGCCCGTAGTGGAATGGCGGAATGATAACTTAATTGCCGCCGGGTGAGAAATGCGGGCCATGCCGCAGCCTGCACGAAGACGAACGCTGCTGTGCGTAAGCGAATGACTGAATCACACCGCTGAGGAACGCTCTTGGACTATCCATTGTGCACAACCGATCAGATCAGTGATCCCGGCTCAAAGTCGTTCGAAGTTCAGCACGGGCGAAAAAATGTCGCTCTGTTCATCGTGCTTAAGGATGGCGATTTCAACGGCTATATCAACAGCTGTCCGCACACCGGGGCCAATCTTGAATGGCAGGAAGACCAGTTCCTCGACATGGACAATATGTTCATTCAATGTTCGACGCACGACGCATTGTTCGAGATCGATTCCGGCAAATGCATCGCCGGTCCTTGTATCGGCGATGCGCTGCAGCCAGTCGAGTTGGTCATCGAGGACGGACAGATATCGGCTCGACTCTGATCCGCTGACAGGGGCATCCAAAACCCATTCAACGCAGAGGCGCAAAGACGCAAAGGACGCCGAGGGCTCGTTAAAATGCGGGCTAGGCGTGAGCGATCAACGACGGAGCGCATCGATGCTGAAAACTACGTTGGAACGACACTGCTCATGATCAGGCTGACACAACTATTTCCGCTTTGGGCGCTGATCATCTCGCTATGGGCCTGGCTGCAGCCCGGCGCGTTCGACACCTTTGGCGACTGGATCGTCCCGCTGCTGGCTGTCGTGATGTTCGGTATGGGCCTGACACTGCAGGTCTCCGACTTTGAACGGATACTGAAAATGCCGGGACTGATCACGACCGGCCTGCTGCTGCAGTACACCATCATGCCGGTCGCGGCGTTGTCGATCGCCACGCTGTTCGGTTTCGATCCGGTGATGACGGCCGGTATGGTTCTGGTTGGGGCGAGTCCAGGCGGCACCGCATCGAACGTGATCTGTTATCTTGCGCGCGGCAACGTCGCCCTGTCCATCAGCCTGACGGCGATATCGACCCTACTGGCGATCGTAATGACGCCGTTGCTGGCTTTGATGCTGATCGGCGCCAGTATCCAGGTTCCGGCCGACAAAATGTTGCTCAGCATACTGTACATGGTCATTGTTCCGGTGACGCTGGGGGTAACCGTGAATCGCTATGCCGGCCACCGCCTGAAACCGTTGCGCCATGTCTTTCCGTTTATTTCAGTCGCTGCGATCGTGTTCATCATCGCGATCATCATTGCGCTGAACGCCGATCAGCTCGGTCGTATCGGCATCGTCCTGGTTGCAGCGGTGATGCTGCACAACAGCATTGGCCTGGTTTTCGGCTATTACGCCGGCCGGACGCTCGGCTATTCGACGACGGAATGCCGCACGCTGGCGATCGAAGTCGGGATGCAGAACTCCGGTCTCGCGGTGGCGCTGGCAATCCAGTACTTCTCCGCAGCCGCGGCGCTAGCGGGCGCGATTTTCAGCATCTGGCACAATCTTTCAGGGTCCATGCTCGCAGCATTCTGGGCGAAACAACGTTGAGAGGCTGCCAA
>JARFQK010000042.1 GCA_029287815.1 Gammaproteobacteria bacterium | reverse complement strand
TTCCCACGCGTTACTCACCCGTCCGCCACTCGTCAGCCGGAAGCAAGCTTCCGCTGTTACCGTTCGACTTGCATGTGTTAAGCATACCGCCAGCGTTCAATCTGAGCCATGATCAAACTCTTCAGTTTAATACTCAAATTTTTTGCAGGTCACTCGCCTTGAGCAAGCAAGAAACCCGTTGTCAGCCTGATTCCGGAAAATCCGGAAACTTCTGACTTGTTTCTTGATCTCGCCAACGCAAGCACCCACACAAGCTATCTGATCCAATTTGTAAAAGAACAGCGACCCGAATAGTGCGGGCCGCAGAAGCGAGATTATAACAGTAAATTTTTTCAGCTCGCAAGCTTTTCAGCTAATTTTTTTTGTCACTGCCAATCAGCCAAATACTGCCGTTTCGCGGAGCGCGATACTACAGCATATTTCGTCAAAGTGCTCGCTTTTTTTCTTTATTTTTTCATCTTTTTTCGCCGCCGGCAGAATGACCGGAAATAATCGTGGGATTTGGTCAAGACAGATTTGTTACGCTCAGGTCAACGGAGCATTCCATCGATCGCACCATGAACCGACTTCGCACCGAAACCAGCCCCTACCTGCTGCAACATGCGGATAATCCCGTTGATTGGATGCCCTGGTCCGAAGAGGCCCTGCAGATGGCCCGCGACCAGAACAAACCCATACTGCTATCGATCGGCTATTCGGCTTGTCACTGGTGCCATGTCATGGCCCACGAATCGTTCGAAGACCCGCCAACAGCAGAGATAATGAACCGCCTGTTCATCAACATTAAGGTCGATCGCGAGGAACGACCAGATCTGGACAAGATCTACCAGAACGCACATTCGATACTGACCAGTCGTCCCGGCGGCTGGCCGTTGACCGTTTTCCTGACGCCGCACGACCACATGCCGATTTTTGCTGGAACGTATTTCCCCAAGACTCCTCGACACGGGCTACCCGCGTTCACGCAATTACTGGAAAACGTTGCGCACGCCTATGAAACACGAAAAGATGACATCCTGCAGCAGAATGCGTCTTTGAAGCGAGTATTTCGGCAAATCGAATCGCAAAGTGGTTCAGCATCTGCGCATCTCGGCTCGTTACCCCTGGACGTAGCCCGTAACCAGATCGAGCAGCAATTCGACAGCCGTTTCGGAGGATACAGTAGCGCACCGAAATTCCCTCACCCCGCTATCATCCATCGCGCACTCAGGCACTGGGGGCGCACGCAGGCTTCCGGCAACGCGGATTCGCGCATACTGCACACCGCCCTATTTTCGCTGGAGCGCATGGCCTCCGGTGGTATTTTCGACCACCTCGGCGGTGGCTTTTGCCGATACTCTACCGACGAACAATGGATGATCCCGCATTTTGAAAAGATGTTGTACGACAATGGCCCGTTGCTGTGGCTTTACACGCAGGCCTGGGGTATTTCGCGGAATGGCATTTTCAAAGACACCGCGAAGGAAACAGCGGCATGGGTCGCCAGAGACATGCAAGCGGCCGACGGAGGATTCTACTCAGCGGTGGATGCTGATTCGGAGGGCGAGGAAGGGAAATTCTATGTCTGGGATGCCGAAACCATTGCATCACAGCTAGACAGCGGTGACTACGCGTTGTTTGCACACCGTTTTGGCCTGGACAGGCCACCCAACTTCGAAGGATGTTGGCACCTGCATGCTTACCACAGCTATAAAGAGCTCGCCTCTCAATCGAACAGTCAAGAGGATGAGATCCGGTTTAGGTTGCTCGACGCACGCGCAAGATTGTTCGAGATCCGTGAGCAACGCCCGCATCCAGGCCTGGATAACAAAATTCTGGCGTCGTGGAACGGCCTGATGATTCGCGCCATGGCTCATGCCGGACGGCAATTCGCTGAAGATGCCTATGCAGACGCCGCGATGGCCGCAGCCGAGTACATTCACGACCATATGTGGAAGAATGGGCGCCTACTCGCAACTTCGCGGCAAGGACACGCCCATTTGAATGCCTACCTGGATGATTATGCGTTCATGCTCAGCGGCCTTATCGAGCTCTTGCAGGTCAGATGGCAGAGCCGATGGCTGAACTGGGCGATCCAGCTTGCTGATACATTGATAGAACAATTCGAAGACACCGAACATGGCGGTTTTTTCTTCACCAGCCATGATCATGAGCAGCTGATCCAACGCACGAAGGATTTCAGTGATGACGCGATACCATCAGGCAATGGTATCGCTGCCGAGAGCCTGCTGCTGCTGGGGTATCTTCTGGCTGAGCCGCGCTACACAGACGCTGCAGAGCGGTGCCTCAAAGCAGCATGGGACACCATCAACCAGGCCGCGATTTCGCATTGCAGTCTGCTGGGAGCGCTTGACAGCTACCTGCAGCCGCCGAAAATCGTCATCCTCCGCGGACCCGAGCAGCAGTTCGGCGACTGGCTGGCACCGACACGGGAAAGATATACGCCAGAGTGTTACTTTTTCGCAATCCCAGATCATAGCGAGCTACCTGCTCCACTGGCAGAGAAAACCGCGGCCGACAGCGTACTCGCCTATGTCTGTCAGGGCATGCAGTGCAACCCGCCGATCGGCTCTCAAGAGGAATGGAAAGCGTTCGTGGACGACTGCGCATTCAGCATCCAAGCCAGCTCATGATGTGGGACTACGGAGCGTGCCGTGGAGCGCGCTCGGGTGCGTAGTGGCAAAAAACCTGCCCTGCGCTGCCAAAATCACTTGCATTGGTGACGTCTTTGGGAGTATCGTGTTACACTCTGAATCGCGAATAGTCAGAAGACTGCCTTATTTTCAATCCGAGGAACCTAATCATGTCAGACACACGTAAACTGACCATTATCGCTACCAAGGGTACTCTGGACTGGGCATATCCTCCGTTCATCCTCGGCAGTACCGCTGCTGCTCTTGGTATGGAAGTATCGATCTTCTTTACCTTCTACGGACTGAACCTGTTGCTCAAAGATACCAGTGTCCTGAAGGTAACGCCGATGGCCAATCCGGCTATGCCGATGAAAATGCCTTTCGGACCGAAAGGTCTGCAAAAAATAGATTGGGGTCCAAAGATCCCGAATGTCTTGTGGAACATTCCGTTCATGGACAGCATCGCAACAACCCTGATGAAGAAAACCATCAGTAACTGCGGTGTCGCTTCGATTAACGAACTCCGCGAGCTGTGTCAGGAGGCCGAGTGCAAGTTTCTCGCCTGCCAGATGACCGTTGAGCTGTTTGGCCATGATCCCAAGGCATTTATCGATGGTTGCGAATTCGTCGGCGCGGCAACGTACTTCGAAGAATCATCCGACGCTGACCAGTCACTGTTCATCTAAAAAATCTAGTCATTGGCCCGCTGAAAAGCCGCTCATTGAGCGGCTTTTGTTTTCAGTCCACAGATGAACGCAGATAAACACAGATAGAATAACTGCTTGGGTTTTTAGACGTCGATTCAGTTCTTAAAGTCACGCATTCAAGGTTCTCCGAGCACGCAACAGCCGGATTCTGCCCGAACACGTACTCTTGAAAATTTTTTGCGTGCTTTCAATTCCAGTCCTAAGCAGAGGTCTAGCCCGCATTTCTCACCAGGATCACGGGAGCAGGCGCAGGATTCGTGTTCGTAGGCGCCGCTCTGGAGCGAAAATCGCAGCCATAGCTACGGTTTGAGTGAAGAGCAAGGCTACGGACGCGAAGACTAGCCTGAACCGTGATAGGCATGCTTGGAAAACACACTGTATTTTGATCATCAGGATTTGCTTCAAAGAGACCAATGCCTTATCAGGATATAGCGTCGCCTGGTGAGAAATGCGGGCTAGCCCCGGAAACACCCGATGTCCAGCTATGACCAAATGCAACCAAATAACACTCTAAACCTGCTCAGCGTTCATCCGTGTTCATCTTCGTCCATCTGCGGACATTGAATCCTTCGCCAGCTGCCAGTACGCCTCGAGCTCATCAACACTTCACTCGTCCATGACCTTTCCGTCCTGCTGCAACAGCTGTTCCAATACGGCGAAGCGCGCGATAAATTTTCTGTTGGACTCGCGCAGCGCATGCTCCGGATTCACAGCCAGGTGACGCGCCAGGTTGACGCAGGCAAACAAAATATCCCCAAGCTCATCGGTGATTCGATCGTGGTTATTCTCGATGTCGATTTCGGCCTTAAGCTCCGCGATCTCTTCCTGCAGCTTATCAAACACCGGCGCAACGTTATCCCAGTCGAAACCATGGTGGGCCGCGCGTTTTTGCAGTTTGGCTGACCAGCGCAAAGCTGGCATTGTCGACGCGATACCGTCCAGCAAGCTCTTATGCTTATGCTCTCCGGCCTGCCGCTCGAGCCGCTTGTGTTGTTCCCAGGCGCGATTCAACGCGTCCAGATCTGCTATTTTTGCATCCGCGAAAACATGGGGATGTCTGCGCACCAGTTTATCGCTGACCGCAGCAACCACATCACCGAAATCGAACAATCCCTGTTCGTTGGCCATGTGGGCGTGAAACACGACCTGGAACAGCAAGTCGCCCAACTCGTCCCTGAGGTCAGTCATATTGTTCCGCTCGATCGCGTCGGCGACTTCGTAGGCTTCCTCGATGGTGTAGGCCGAGATCGACCCGAATGTTTGCTTCACGTCCCACGGGCAACCGCTATCCGGATCACGCAACGCAGCCATGATCTCGAGTAATCGCTCTACTGCCGCGCAATCCTTAGGCATGGAGCCACCATAAAAGGCCGGGCAGTCTCGCCTTTTGGATCCAAGTTCGGCTAGCCCGCATTTCTCGCCAGGATCACGGGAGCAAGCTTACGGACACGAGGACCAGCCTGAACCGTGATAGGCATGCTTGAAAAACACACTGTATTTTCGATCATCCGAGCATTCTCAAATCAGCCACTCCCCTATCAGCATTTTACGCCGCCTGGTGAAAAATTGCGGACTACAGACATCAGAACGCGAAACGCACACCAATATGCGCATTGTCGTCGGCTTTATAATCGACCCCGTTATCCAACTCCACTTCAATTACCCGGTAGCCAACATAAGCCCGCGCACTTGGCGTCACCTCGAGCTCGAAGGCAACGCGATACTCAACGATACCGTCGAAGTCGGAAAAGCTCGTCACGCTTGGTGCCCAGAAAGCTTCACCCAGAATTGCAAATGGCGTACTGGCGGGAAACACATAACGCAGATTACCGCCAATCGCTACGGCACCGCCACTGCGATTGTTCGGCTCGAAATCCAGCCTGCCCGCGTATGCTTTGCCACCAACACCGAAATGCAATGCGCGCACATCGCCGGTACCACT
>JARFQK010000038.1 GCA_029287815.1 Gammaproteobacteria bacterium | reverse complement strand
TGCAATCGTTATGCCAACTTGTTTGCGGTTCCGGCTCGGATACGCATGGATCAATAATTCATTGCCAGGGCGCGGTGTACGCGAGCAAAGAGGCCTGTAAATAGTGCTGGATGGCCTTTCTTGATGGCCTGATGGTGCGGCCATTTGATTCGAAAAGCGGCAAGGTTTTTCCGCCCTGCGGCAAGATGATGTCAATCAGGTTGATGACTACCGCCCGATTGGTATCCGGGCGAACAGCGCTGGTTGGTTTCTATTCCAATCGTGAGCTTGGATGAATTTGCCAGTATTGGTCTATGGCAGGGCTAAATCAGGCCTTGGTCAAGGTGTGCGTCTCGGAAGATATCGTCTTGTAGCCGGTCCGGTCATAAAGCTCCGGGCTCGATGACAGCTGAGGTGAGATACCACGCAGGATATCCAGTGCGTGCCGCGACTGGCGGGATACGAGATCAACAATGCTTCCATTGATTCGATTCATTTCCTGGCATTTTTCGGCGAGAACTACGAGTTCGTTCCAGCGTGCGGCAAGGCTGCTCTCGCCCTTGGCAGGGTCACTGGCCTCGGCCAGCTGTTGTTGAATGGTCGTGTTCATCGAGGCGAGCAGGCGATCACGCTCACGGCCGATTTGTTCCAGCTGACCAATGGTTTTCTGCTTGTTTTTTACGACCTCTTCGAGCGTCGTCGTCTGCCTTTCAGCAAGCGCGGCGTATTCCTGCTCCAGGCAATGCAGCAGGTTCCGAACCTGGTTCAGCTCACGCTGCAGTAGCGCCGAGAGTTCCTGCTGATTGATGCTTTGCTGCGGGTTTGCCGCTGCATTCATAGCCATAGCGTCAGCCCTTGGACTTCAAAATACTCTCAAATTGCATTAGCTTTTCCGCGACCCTCGCCGGGTCCACCGTGTAGCTGCCATCCTCTATCGCCTGCTTGACCTGTTCGACCCGCTGCGTATCGACCACGGGCGTAGCGGAAACGGTGTTTTCCAGCTTACCCAGCTTTACCGCGCTGTCTGACAGGCTGACGGTATCGGTCGTCGATGATTTGCCGGACTCCTGCTGCGCCGACGGCTGCTCTAGCGTCTTTTTGACCTGCGAGTCGTCGGTGGAGCTGGCCGCCTTGGCAGGAGATCCACTATTGATTTCTATGGACATAGCAAATATTTCCTCAATTCAGAAATTAAATTCTAGTGTTGTTATCGACATAAAATAATAATACTTTAGCGCGCTGAGCGAAGCTCCGAATAAATCAGATATCTACCCTGACATCGCCCGATGGCGTCACAGTCCCTTCCACTTTTTTCTTCGATCGCAAATTTTGTACCCTGATGCGCTCACCGACAGCACCGTGTTCGAGCGCCTTGCCCATCATGCGGACTTCCATGCCCCCAGACCTGGCAATAATCGACACTTGTTGACCGCGCTTGATGATTTTGGGTTTTCTTATCAAGTTTGTAGTCAACGGCGTATCGCTGTTGAGGCGCCGTGTGAGTTCCATGCCAACAGCATCCTGCTGATGCTCAACATAGCCTGCTGGCAACTGCGACATATCGTATTTCATCACTCGCATGTTTTCATGTTCAAGAATCGTGCCACGCGGCAGCGGTTTCGTGATCACGATGACATCCTTATATACAGTGACCGTTACTGGCACGTGTATCGACCAGGGTCTTTCATCATTGCAACGAATGCCTACGGTGAACCTTCCCAGGTCCCGGCTACCGGTCGGGAGATAGGCTTCCAACGGCAACTGACACTGGTTCAACTTCAATCGTGAATCCAGCCTGCCGACTTCTATATCGCCCTGCTGTCCGTAGTTTGCCCTGGTATGCGTTTCGACAAATTGACGCGCTGACTGCTTGATACTATCAATACTCTGGTACCCTGCGGCACTGGCGTGCGTAAAGCTCAACACCAGACATAGCAAAGAGATTCGGTTGATTGCTTTTGGCATTGTCGAGAACCAGTTAGAGCGACGAAATCCCGTTTTGGTGAACATTATTTGCCTGAGAGGTCATAGTCACACCTAATTCTGCCTGATCCAGCCACCTTCAAATCCGTGTTTTTCGTTGGCTTCTCGAATGAATGCCTGGGCGGATTGTCGTGATGAAAATCCATCCACGGTGATTCGATAGGTCTTCCTGCCATCGACCATGGTTTGCTCGATCATCGGCAGAACGCCTGCATCCACCAGCCTGTCATAGGCAGATCGGGCCTTTTCCTCGCTGGCCAGGGAAGCAAGATTGACGACCAAGCGGCCGGTTCTTGTCACTGGTATAGGCTTGATTTGCGGCAGCGGCGCCGATAGCTCCATCTCCGCCGGCTTACCGGTTTTCATGACTTCAAGCTCGCCTTCCATCTCTTGCACCTCGTTCTGCATGTGTTCCAACTGTCGTTTGAGCACGCCTACCTGCTCACTCGTTGCCGCCATCTGTGCAAGATGCGGCTCCACGTTTTCGACTCGGGCCTGGCGCAAGCGACTGTTGGTCTGCTGCTGAACACTCTTGATATGCTGCATTTCCACCCGCATTTCTGCCAGGGCCTTGTCAAGATTGGTCAACTTCGGCAAAAGCTCTGAGCGCTCTGCGTTGGCACCCTGGAACTGCTGTGCACTGCGATTCTGAGCGTCTTTTAGTTGATTAGCCTGTTGATCAATACGAAACAAGAGTGCAGCCATGACAACGGTCATGACAACCACGGCGAGCAGAATGAGCTGTTGCGAAAGTGGAATCCTTGTTCGATTGCTCGCTTCTGACTCAATCTGATGTTTTCCTTGTTCTCGCGCAGTAGAATGCGGCAGCGATCGGTGATCATTCGTCGGTGTCGCAGGTGTGTACGTGTCATCTGGCAGTTGCCATGCGTGAAGACCAGCGTCTTGCTGATTATTCTGGGCAACGTTGCGGCTACGCTGTTTCAGCCGAGCCGGCCCCTCATCGGAAATTCGCGATACGATACTGCTGATGTTGCGATTATTATCGGGTTCATAGGCGTCAAAACCCGGCCTGTTTGCGGTACTGGCTTTTTCTTGTGTTTCCGGTGATCGCGCCGCTCTGGCATGAGTCAGCGCAGAGGAA
>JARFQK010000036.1 GCA_029287815.1 Gammaproteobacteria bacterium | reverse complement strand
CACGACTCATACGGTCGTTGCCTATCGGGACCTGTCCGAAGCGTCGGAGTCTGAGAAAGCGCCGGCCCGGACCCGGCTGTTCGAAATCGAGCAGCTGGTCGCCCCCGGCGAGGTCGCCAGCAAACCATTGCTCCCCTCGTTCCGCCATCATCCGGCGAAAGGTGAACTGGCGCCACAGGATACGCTGCTGCCATGGCCCGCTTCCCGGCTGCCCGGTGATTTGCCGGATGTCGTGATTGGCGAATGGGCGCGCGAGCTCGGCTCCAGGGTTGAAGGGCGTCTTGTCGCCAGTGCCAAAAGCTGGTTGTCAAATTCCCAGGTGGACAGAAGCGCTGCGATACTGCCATGGGCCGCAGCTGAGGGAATCGAGAAAGTCTCACCGGTGCTGGCTAGCGCGAGTTATCTCAACCATGTCAGGCAGGCATGGAACCACGCCCACCCTGATGATCCGCTGGAGGCGCAGGAGCTTGTGCTCACGGTGCCCGCGTCCTTTGACGAGGCGGCGCGCGCGCTGACGGTAGCAGCGGCCAGCCTGGCTAAATTAAGCAACATCGTGTTACTCGAGGAGCCACAAGCGGTCTGTTACGACTGGTACGCACACAATCATGACCACGCTGATGAGCTGCTGAAAACGGTAAAACTGTTACTCGTGTGCGATGTCGGCGGCGGGACCACCGATCTCAGCCTGATACGTGTCGACGTCGAGAACGATGCGCTGGCGCTGACCCGGGTCGGCGTTGGCGACCACTTGATGCTGGGCGGTGATAATGTGGATCTGGCACTGGCGCATATCGCCGAGCAACGAATCGTGCAAGGCGGCAAGGCGTTGAATGCGGCGAGTCTGTCACAGCTGATTCAGCAAACGCGCAAGGCCAAGGAACTGTTACTCTCCGAGGGCGCACCCGACACGGCGAATGTAACGGTGCTGGGCAGTGGCGCACGCCTGATTGGGGGCGCCAGGCGTTGCGAGTTGACACGGGAGGAAGTCAGGGAAATCGCGCTCGACGGTTTTTTTCCCCTCACCGAGTTCTCCGAGAGGCCGAACAAACGACGCAGCGCGATTGTTGAATTTGGTCTGCCTTATGCCACCGATGCGGCGGTGAGCAAGCACATCGCCGCCTTTCTCGCGCGTCACGACACCGCATGCCGTGATGCGTTACAGGCCGGTGATGATGAGCCTGCCGTGCCTGATGCCGTGTTGTTCAATGGCGGCGTATTCAACAGTCCGACGTTGAACGAACGCGTGCTGGCGGTGCTGCAACACTGGCGCCAGCAGCCTGTGACCGTGCTTGAAAATCCTCATCCTGATCTGTCCGTTGCCTTTGGTGCAGTCGCCTTTGGCCAGGCGAGGCGCGGCCGCCAGCTAAAAATCGGCGGTGGTTCGGCGCGAAGCTACTTTCTGTTGCTCGATGATAGCGGACAGCACAGGCAGTGCGTGTGCCTGATGCCGAAAGGCACCGAAGAAGGCCAGGAAGTTGTGTTAACGGGACGCAAGTTCGCACTGCGCATCGGTCAGCCGGTCAGTTTCCATCTGCTCTCCTCAAGCGACGACACGCAATGCAAGCCAGGCGAGTTGCTCGATGTTGAGACCGAAACGATGATCGAACTTCCGCCGCTGGTTGCCTTGATGGACGCGGAATACGACAACAAGAAAGAAGTGGAAGTCGAACTGGTTAGCGTGCTGACCGAAGTTGGCACGCTCAACATTGAATGTGTTGGTTTGTCCTCAGACCCTGGACGCTGGGACGTCGAGTTCCAGATCCGCAATCAGCCCGGCGCGCAACCACAGGCAACTGCCCGTGTGGACGAAGCAGCGTTGCCCGAGCGTTTTGAGGATGCCAAAGGCAAGATTCAAGCCGTGTATGGACACAGCAAAAAAGAATTCGACCGCAAAGCGGTCAGGCATCTTCGCAATGATCTGGAAAAATTGCTGGGCAAACGTGACCAGTGGGATATGGCGCTACTGCGAGCTTTATTCGATGTGCTAATCGAGGGCAAAAAAAGACGACGTCGCTCGGGTGCGCACGAGCGCATCTGGTTCAATCTGACCGGCTACACGCTAAGGCCCGGCTTCGGTTATCCGCTCGATGAATGGCGCATACAGCAACTCTGGCCGCTGTACCAGCAAGGCTTGCAGTTCCCGAGGGAAATTCAATCGTGGAGTGAATGGTGGACCTGCTGGCGTCGTGCTGCGGGCGGCCTGAACCAGCAACAGCAGCAAGTCATATTCAATGATATTGCGCCCTACATCAATCCGGCGACCGCACGCAGACTGGCGTCCGCCAAGGACAAGGCCAAATCCGGTGAGGACATGCTGCGACTGGTCGCGGCCCTCGAGAACCTGCCGATAGCCAGTAAGATACAGATCGCCCAGTGGCTGTTGAAGCGACTCGAGAAGGCGAGCGAAACACAGACGAGTTGGTGGGCCTTGGGGCGAGTGGCTGCACGCGTCCCGTTCCACGGCAGCGCACATAACGTCCTGCCCAAAGAGACCGTGCATGGCTGGTTGCCCCGGTTGATGAAGGCCGACTGGAAAAAGAACCCGAACCAGGCATTTGCCGCGGTGTTACTCGCCCGCATGAGCGGCGACCGCGCACGCGACCTCGATGAAGAGCATCGGCAGGCTATTATCGACAAACTCACTGCCATGAAAGCACCACCGATCTGGATCGAGATGGTAACGGAAGTCAAACAGCTCGATGAAACTGAAACCAGACGGATTTTCGGTGAAGCATTGCCGGCGGGGCTTAAATTAATTGATTAACCCGCATGTTGCGCGAAGGCGGACGAAGAGCGTCCGCCTTCGTGCAACATGCGGATCAGGTCACTGCATCGGCCAACAGGAGGAAGCCAAGAATGATCGCGATCCTCAAGACCATGCTTCCGGTCGGCTAGTTTCAAAACAGCGCCGACGCCGATGAAATTGATCAGCGCTATATCGATCATCTCGGTACGTCCGGAGAGCACAGCGAAAACCGCTATGAACAGCAGGGTCCTGGTGCCGACCACATTGACCGCATTTTTTCTGGGTTGTTACTGCCGCGACGGCCGGATCATAAAAATTTCTGGCACCCGGTAGGCCGTAATCTTGCCCGGCATGCGCCATCGAGCTTTTTTAGGTAACATGAGAACGCTCCAGGGTATCCTCGAAATTTTCTCGAATTTCTTCAAGTGAAGGTGGACCATGACAGACGACAGACCCGAGCAACATTCACAGACCGAGCGCGCGATCGAGCAGGTTCTTCAGGCCGAAAAGGATGCCGAGCAAGCGATACATGATTGTGAGCAGGAAGCGCTGCAGATGCTCCATCAGGCGCAAATCAGGGCGCAACATATCAGTCTGCGAACGGACCAGCGCATCACCAACCTGGAAATGCGGCACGGCCATAAGCTGGATCAGACGATCCGGGCGATAGAAAGACAAGGCGATGATCAGCTCCGACTCGATGCCGGCCAGCATTTTGATGAGGAGGGGCTGCAGGCGGTGGTCGAGGCGTTGGCGATGGAATTGTGCCAGAAGCGTTCAACGCCAGAGGCATAGGCCAGAGTCATAGGCCTGAGTCACAGGAAAAAGTAATGGCCGGTCTGTCGACACTCGCCTACGCCCAGGCGCGCATGCAGTCACGTTATGGTGCGCGCGCGGAAGCGACCGTCTGGCTGAAGCTGCACAATATTCACGATCTCGGCAGTTATATGCAGACCGCGCAGCAGACACCATTGCGCCCGTGGGTGCAGGGATTGAGCCGCATTCACAGCAGTCATGATCTTGAACTCGCTTTGCGCCAGAAATACCGGCATCATGTCGACGAAGTCGCGAGCTGGCTGCCGTCAGACTGGCGGGCGCCGGTGCGCTGGCTCAAGACGCTGGTGGACCTGCCGGCGCTGCACTATCTGATGTCCGGCGGCGAACCATTGGCATGGATGCGAGCCGACCCCGTGCTAAAAGCGTACACTGCGGATCAGACCAACGACAGACTGCGGGCGTTACGCGGTGCCGGCAGCCGTATCATGGTCGACGAGTGGCAGCAGAGCCGTGCAATGCTGTCTGGCTGGTTCTTGCAGTGGCAGGACCTTCGTCCCAAATCGATGGGCTTCGAACGCGGTTTACGTCTGTTCGAACAACAGATGCGCGACCAGTTTCACCGTTTGGCAACCCAGCAATCCCCGGGCGCGGACCAGGACTATGAGGTCTTGCTCGATCGCCTGCGGCTGATCTTTCGCCGTTATGCGTTCGAGCCGACAGCGGTCTGTGCCTACCTGTTCGTGGTCGCGATCGATCTGCACCACATTCGCAGTGACCTGATGCAGCGCCTGTTTTTCGAGCGCGGGCAGGTGTTCGAGGAGGATCTGCGTTGATCAGCATGCGTCCGAATTACACGACCTGGTTCGAGCTGTTGACGACGCACGATGAGCTGACCGACACGCTCGAGGCGCTGGCGCACACCGGTGCGATCGAACTCGAACTGCACGACCAAGAAAGCCTGCACCTCGACCTGCAGGACCTGCAGTTGCGTGTCAACAAATACGCGCGCCTGGCGCGCCACTACCGACCCTTCTGGCCCGAGCCCGACAGCGGCATGAGTCCATTTAGCGGTAGCCCGGCCGAAATACTCGACAAGGCCCTGTCCTGCCTGTACGACTGGGAAGAACAGGCACAGCCGAAGATACAGCGACTCGAGGTCATCAAAAGTCGACTTGCGGAATTGCGTTTGCTGTACGACCTGCTTCTGACCGAGCAGGCATCCGGGCTCGACTATCGACTGCTGACGACGGCTGGGCCGACGTTGAATGCGCGTCTGTTCCTGCGACCGGCTGGAAGCGCGTTGGAGACGATCCCGGCGACCGTGTTGTCAAAGGAGTACACCACCGCTAAGAACGATTATCTGTTGCTGGTGGGCGCCACTTCAGATCTCGATGCGCTGACCGCGGAACTGGCGGTCAAGAAATACACCTACATTCATTTACCGCCAATGCCGGCGCGCTGGCAGGAAGCGCAGGATGTCATCGGCAAACGCCTCGAAAGACTCGAACGCTATCGGCAGCAAGGGCAATCGGAGCTGGATGACCTGGCCGGGGTTTACCACCTGGCACAGGCGTTGGGTGAAATCGAGCGCATGAGCTGGTTTCTGAACAGCGTTTCGCTGCTGCCGGTATCGAGCAACTTTGCCTGGATTACCGGCTGGACCAGCGACAGCGGCGGCCAACGTTTGCGCGCGGCGTTGGAGTTGAAGTGCAGCCACGCGATCCTGCACTTTCCCGACAAGCCTGCCGACGCCCAACCACCGATTGTATTGCAGAACCCACCGTGGGCCAGGCCTTTCGAGATTTTCACCCGGCTGCTGGGCGCGCCAGGCCGCAACGAGGCCGATCCAAGCCGGCTTCTCGCATTGATTGCACCGCTGTTGTTCGGATATATGTTTGCCGATGTCGGGCAGGGTCTCGTGCTGCTGATTGCCGGTCTGCTGTGGCAGAAACGTTGGCCTTTGTTGCGTATTCTGATTGCGAATGGTGCCTCGGCGATGTTGTTCGGTGTTGTTTTCGGCAGTGTGTTCGGGCGTGAAGACCTGGTCCAGCCACTGTGGCTGCATCCGGTGGCCGAACCGCTGCCGGTGCTCGCGGTTCCTCTGCTGGTAGGTGCCGGCATTATCATGCTTGGTATGGCGTTGAATGCGCTCGAGGCGAGCTGGCGCGGCGAGTGGTTACGCTGGCTGCAGATCGAAGCGCCGGTGGTTGCGCTTTATCTGGGTGTTCTGTCACTGTTTGTGCTGGATGCATCATTGAGTCTGCTTATCATCGTCAGCGCGCTGACCTGGTATCTGGTCGGCAATCTGCTGCTCGCCGGAGGTCGAATGCTGGCCTTGCTCACCGCAGTGGCAAAACTGCTGGAAACGATGATGCAACTGGTTCTGAATACCGTATCATTTGTTCGCGTTGGGGCTTTTGCGCTGGCGCACGCAGGGCTGTCGCTCGCGTTCAATATCATGGCAGACAGCGTGGGTTCTGTCGTGCTGGCGGTGCTGATTCTGCTGTTTGGCAATGTCCTCGTCATCGTACTGGAAGGTTTGGTCGTGACGATACAGACCACGCGTTTGATCCTGTTCGAGTT
>JARFQK010000426.1 GCA_029287815.1 Gammaproteobacteria bacterium | reverse complement strand
AAAGGCTGTGCCCTGGCGGGCAAGAGCACGCTGAACCGCCTGGAGTTAACGCCGCTGGATGCCGATGCGGCCAGTCGCTACAAAAAGATTGTGGCTGACCCCGAGGGCATGGACGATCTACTGGTTGATCTTTTTCTTGAGACGTATGACAAGCCACCTGCTGAGATCATTGTGGATGTGGATGCGACAGATGATCCACTCCATGGCGATCAGGAAGGCCGATTTTTTCACGGTTACTATCGCAGTTATTGCTACTTGCCACTGTATATATTTTCTGACGAACATCTGCTGTGCGCCCGTCTGCGCAAAGCGGACCAGGACGGGGCGGCGGGTACGGTAGATGAACTGACGAGGATTATCGAGCGTATCCGTCTGAGCTGGCCCGAGACACGGATTATTGTACGGGGTGATTCGGGCTTTTGTCGGGATGACTTGATGGTTTGGTGCGAAGCACATGGCGTTGATTATGTGCTGGGACTGGCTGAAAACAGCCGTCTGAAGGCACTCATTGCCGAAGACATGGCACAGGCAAAGTCACAGTATGAATCGAGCGAAACTGCGGCACGCGTGTTCAGCGACTTTCGGTATCGAACCCGCAAGAGCTGGTCCTGTGAACGGCGTGTGATCGGCAAGGCTGAACATCTGGCCAAGGGCGAGAACCCGCGTTTTGTCGTGACCAGGCTATCCACAGCAGAGTGGGATGCCCGCAGTTTGTACGAAGATTTGTACTGTGCCCGGGGCGATAAGGAAACCCGCATCAAGGAACAGCAACTGGCGCTGTTCGCCGACCGTACATCAACCCACGAGATGCGTTCCAATCAGTTGCGGTTATATTTTTCCTCGTTCGCTTATGTGCTGATGCAAACGCTGCGGCATCTGGGGCTGAACGGCACCTCCATGTCCAGGGCGCAGTGCGATACTATTCGTGTGAAGCTGTTCAAGATCGGTGCACACATCCGGCTCAGTGTGCGACGTATCCGGATCGCCTTTTCCGAAAGTTATCCCTATGCCGAGTTGTTTAGGCAGATCTTGCAACGGTTGCAACGCATACCTTTGCGCTGTTAACGGCAAACTCATCTGCCTATGTCGTGGTTAATTTGGGTCTGAAGCAGGGCCCAGGGATGACCCTGCCTGCGGACACAGATTTTATCGAGTGGCAGGCACCTGTTGGTCGCAACAAGCGCCGATTTTCTCGATCGGCAACCCGGCTCTTGCTTCAATCGCAACCATTCACTCGTGTTGCCCATCGGTGTTGATAATGGGACGCATTCAACTCGTCTGCCAACATACCGGTGAGAAATCCTGGCTAGCCCTTCCCGGATCGGTAGTAAACGGTGAAAATGCAGCCAGATGCGGTCACTCAGATACCGTGGTCTGTCCCCGATGATTCGCTCCAGGTATCAGGGATTGGAACCGCGGGCCTGCGGCGGTCAGGCATTCACATTGTCTGGCCGACCGTTAACGCCCGGGGCATTCTTACACTTTATCCTTTTCACGATTTGAAACCGCAGCCAGCGTTGCTTCTTCCCTGATTAGTATGCCTCTACTTGTTACCGGTTGACTGCCGCGCTTGTGCCGAGGTGCTAACAGCCGGAGCAAATCCGGACGCACATTGCATGGCGCGCGAATCGTCGGGCGCTCAGTGCTGACGATTCGGGATGCCGCGCATCCTGCTGGCGGTGTGGCCGATGACAGATCCGTACCATCGACACGTAACCGTAATACTTATGCCGAAATTCTGTCACATCGCTTTGCTAGCCTTCCCGTGCTCATCAAGTTGGGCTACTCGATCTTTCCCTGGACGCTGCTGAAGCCGGCGGCATCCGGGGCGGGACATATTTTTATAATGTGTTTACTGAACTAAAGAGGTGTTATAAGTGAATCAACAACTAACTGCACTAGCGTTTGGTGTTTCAACGGCTCTGGCCGCGGGACAGGTTGTGGCTGGGGGACCCGCTTCGGCAAACGAGAGCATGGCCTTCGGCCAGAATGGCTACATGGTGACGGCTCCGCTTCTGACCGTCGGCGAGACCCTGCACTACACGGAAGGCGATCTGAACCCTACAACCGCCGGCAATTACACGCCACCCGGTATTCTCGACGGTCTGGGTGCCTATGAACTCGACAAGCACACGGTACGTGTGTTCGCTAACCATGAACTCACCTTTGGAGACGGCTACCCCTACGAGGTCAACAACGGCCAGGGTGGTACCTTCCAGATGACCGGTGCCCGTGTTTCCTATTTCGACATTGACAAGTTTTCCAAGGCCATCGTCGATGCGGGCCTCGCTTACAACGTGATCTACGATGCAAACGGTGAAATCGCCACCGACACCTCGTTCCTGCCCGCCGACCAGGAAAACGGTGGATTTACCCGTTTCTGCTCGTCGGTTCTGGTGGAGCCGCTTGAGTTCGGCGGCCGCAAGGGGGACGGCAGGAAAGGCCGGAATGGCTCGGGTCGCGGCATCGAAGACCGAATCTATTTCACCGGCGAAGAAACCGGCGGCAGCTTCACCGGCACTGGCGGTGCTGAATGGGCCCTGGATGTCGAAACTGGCGATATCTGGGCCGTACCTGCCATGGGCCGCGGCGCGTGGGAGAACATTACCCAGATCGATACCGGCCGCAAGTCAACGGTCGCCTTCATCCTGGCTGACGACCAGTCCCCGTTCGACGCGGACGGCGACGGCGAGAAAGAGGCGGCTCCGCTGTACCTGTACGTGGGTACCAAGAAAAGGAATGGCAACTTTCTCGAGCGCAACGGCCTGAGCGGCGGCAAGCTGTACGTATTCGTCGCGGATGATCGCGCAATCGTCTCCCCGATCCAGTTCAACACTGCGGGTACGCTCGAGGGCAGCTGGGTCGAGATCGATAACAGCCCGAGCGGTACACCGTCGAACGACGGTTCCACCGGATTCGACGAGTACGGTTACCCGACGCAGGAAACCCTGTGGACCCGAGCCGAAGCGTTGGGGGCTTTCCAGTTCTCACGTCCTGAAGATGTCGCTACCAATCCACGCAATGGCAGCGAAGCCGTGCTTGCTTCCACAGGCCGCGAGTTCGACCTCGGCGCCGCTGACGTCTACGGCACCGTCTACACGATCGATACTGACTTCGACGACCTCGAAGCCGAGTTGCGTATCATGTACGACGGGGACGCCGATCCAGCCGGCACCCTGCGCTCTCCTGACAACCTGGACTGGGCCGACGACGGCATGATCTATGTACAGGAAGACAAGGCTGTCAGCACCGCTACCTACACGGCAATCAATCCCGTCGAGTCCGGTATCGTTCGGCTCGATCCGTGGTCCGGCAACGCGGCACGCGTCGCCGAAATTGACCGCAGCGTGGTGCTCGATGCATCCATCCCGGTCTGGACCGATGCTGTAGACGAAGCCCCCGACGAGGTCGGCAAACCCGAAAGCTCGGGGATCCTCGATGTTTCGAAGCTGTTCGGCGAACCGGCCGGCTCGCTGTTCCTGTTCGATATCCAGAATCACGGAATCGATGACCAGGACAGGTTTAACGACGACAGCCGCATCATCGACGGGGACCTGAAGGAGGGCGGTCAGCTGCTGTTCTTGCGCGGTCCGGCGTCGAAGTCCGACGATGACGACGAGTACGACGACGATTAATCCGTCGATCCGAACGTCATAAAGCTGAAAATGCCCGCCCCGTTCAGGGGCGGGTTTTTTTGGGGAAAAAGCCGATCACGTGCGCAGAATCTCATGGGCACCCCGGCTGGCGGGGAGCAGGCCGTTATCGATTGCTGGATTGGTGAGCGAGCGTATTACGGCTTTGTGGGCACTGTCCCCGTTGAATGAACGGATAGGTAATAAGATCTGCGGATTCTAATATGCAGATACTCGAATGTTGGAGCAAATGTCGAACCAGCCGTGATCGAATACTGTCACTAACCGTATAACGGTCAGCATAGCTAAATTTAGCGAACGGCCGCAAAGGGTCGATGGCTGTATTTCAGTCTCGACTAATATTAATGATTATGAATAGGCAGCTATGGCATTAGGAGCAGACACCCAGCCTGGGTTTGGTAAGCCCCGCTAAGTGAAGGCTGTTATTCCAGGTCCGGCCAAAACCTGTCATTGCGAGAAACGCTGTGCTATTTCTTCGATCACTTCCAAAAATAGTCAAGCTATCGTCACATCGCTTGATAGATAGACGTCCTGGATCGCGTTCAGCAGATTCACACCCTCAGGCATTGGCCGCTGAAACGCCTTGCGTCCCGAAATCAGTCCCATTCCGCCAGCTCGCTTATTGATGACTGCGGTACGCACCGCCTGATGCAGATCGTCCTTACCGGAGGGTCCTCCCGAATTGATCATGCCGACACGTCCCATGTAACAATTGGCAACCTGATAGCGCACCAGATCAATCGGGTGGTCGCTAGTAAGCTCCTCATAGACCTTGGGATGGGTTTTACCGAATTTGATCGCAGTGTAACCACCGTTGCGTTCCGCCTGCTTCTGCTTGACGATATCTGCCTCAATAGTCACCGCCAGATGATTGGCCTGACCGGTTAAGTCAGCCGACGTGTGGTAATCAACGTCGTCTTTCTTAAACGCGGAGTTGCGCAGGTAAGCCCACAGGAAGGTAACCATGCCAAGCTCGTGCGCATGGGCGAAGGCCTCACTAACCTCCAGAATCTGGCGACGTGATTCACCGGACCCGTAAAAAATCGTGGCACCTACTGCGGCCGCGCCCAGCTCAAACGCCTGATCAACGCTGGCGAACAATGTCTGGTCGAAGTGATTGGGATAAGTCAGCAGTTCATTGTGATTGATCTTGACCAGAAACGGAATCTTGTGGGCATATTTGCGGCCCACTGATCCGAGCACTCCAATTGTGGATGCGACCGCATTGCAGCCGCCCTCGATAGCCAGTTTGATGATGTTTTCCGGATCGAAATATAGTGGATTCGGTGCAAAAGATGCGCCTGCCGAATGTTCGACGCCCTGGTCCACTGGGAGAATCGACATGTAGCCACTACCCCCGAGACGGCCATGATCGTACAAGGCCTGCAGATTTCTCAGCACCCGCGGGCCTCGATCGCTGTCTGCCACTACGCGGTCGACAAAATCCGGGCCTGGCGGATGTAGCATCTCCTTCGGAATACCCCGGCAAACATGCGCCAGCAAGAACTCGCTATCTTCCCCCAACAACCCTTGAATATCTGCCATTGAAAACCTCCTCTGGCCGATCGGATTACGCATTGATGCTGCAAAGTCTTTTCTCCAGTATAGACGGGTAATCTTTCGCCGGGGTTACAGAACATCGTCTATCCGCAGCAATAGAGTTTTGCTAACTCTTATAATATCAGAAAGATAACTCTTGGTTGCTCGCTGGAGCTCTGTTTACGGCCTCGGCCAGAACCCGACATTTGATACAAATGGAAAAAGGCCCCGACGGGGCCGTTCTCTATATCAATCCATAAACACCCACCATGGGGTAAATACCAATTTGCTACAGACCTAATGAGCTGTTCTTAGGTATCTTGGCTGAAAATTTTCCACTGGTTAGCTGTACGTCTATTTTATCTGTGTCGGCGGAGTCGGGCAGTGTGAAAGACCTGAGAAAACTCATCTGCTTCGATGTGGTCTCTGTCACGTCTTTTTTCTTGCTGCTGCTTTCCTCCGCATGTATACCGCCAATTTCAAGTACGCCGTCCCTGGTCTTGACTTCAATTTCCTCTGGTAAGAACCCGGTCACATCACCTTCAACCGTTACTTGGTTTTCATCCTCATCATACGATAGGGCAATGTCGGTCAAAACCTCCGATTCCGCTTTCAACCAATCCGACAACGCATCGCCTTCATCGGAGTTGCGGTTATTAAAAAAATGGAATGCACGCTCCCGGATCATGTCCTGAATCTGGTCGAATATTGCAAAAATATCATCGGCTTTGCGAATGACTGGAAGTCCTGGTTTTTTATCAGTTGCCATCTTGGCTCTCCTTATTTGTCTAAAAATAAAGACTACACAGGATTTATTACCGAATTGAGACTATGTAAGTGAAAGACGTTGGTTGTTGACATACATCAAATGGTTGCGCCAATCGTCATCGCATTATTTTATAGGTTATATATAAAAGCGGTACGTGGAACCACGTATGTAGGTGCAATTAAATAAAACAACGAGCCTCCGCAATGGGTCGACTCCTGCCTAATCTGGTAGGAGGTAGCCTGAAGGCTAACCCCTCCCTACAGAACGGCACGTACCGGCCAGGTATACCGCTCCTCGATCAGTCACCGAGCCCATCAGGCTCGAGAGAAAGCAATTGTATAGTCATGCAGAAACACTAATCCACGCTCCCTGAACC
>JARFQK010000029.1 GCA_029287815.1 Gammaproteobacteria bacterium | reverse complement strand
ACGAGTTGTCCCCTCGATTGAAAGCAGCGATGGGGAGCGTAGGGTGCGCCGTGCGCACCACCAACCCGGAAAGCGTCGCTGGTTTGCCTTCGTTTACACCACCCTTCTCGATTGACCGCACAGACGCCGAGGCGCAGAGTTACGCTCAAAAAAAGCATTCTCCGCGTCTCTGCGCCTCTGCGGTAAATCAAACCTTCTCCGCCTGGGCTGATATCGCGCAAACGAGTCGGCCTGCGATCGCCACGTCATTGCGAGCGTAGGGTGCGCCGTGCGCACCAACCTTACCGATGCGGTGAGCTTTCGACCGCAAACGACCCCGGAAACGCAAGACGGCTGGTCCATAAATAGAAGCATTTGCGTTTTTCGCGTCATTTGCGGACACATCAATCTGAACGAACCGGCATTTATAGCGTTCACGCTATATAATACCCGCCTTTCAGACCACTGGAGTGCAGCTTGAGCGCACAAATCAGAAATATCGCGATCATCGCCCACGTCGACCACGGCAAGACCACGCTGGTCGATCAGCTATTGCAGCAGTCCGGCACCCTGGATAGCCGGAAGACGCCGACCGAGAGGGTCATGGACTCCAACGACCTCGAGAAAGAGCGCGGAATCACGATTCTGTCGAAGAATACCGCGATCACCTGGGGCGATTACCAGATCAACATCGTCGATACGCCGGGCCACGCCGATTTCGGTGGCGAGGTCGAGCGCGTGTTGTCGATGGTCGATTCGGTGCTGCTGCTGGTCGATGCGGTTGACGGACCAATGCCGCAAACGCGATTCGTGACCCAGAAGGCGTTCGCGATGGGCTTCAAACCGATTGTCGTAATCAACAAGATCGATCGCGAGGGTGCGCGCCCGGACTGGGTGCTGGACCAGACATTCGACTTGTTCGACAATCTCGATGCGACCGACGAGCAGCTCGACTTTCCGGTGGTCTATGCATCGGCGATCAACGGTCACGCCTCTTTGGATTCGACGGTCCACAATGGCGACATGACGCCTTTGTTCGAAACCATCGTCGAACATGTGCCGCCGCCGGATACCGACAGCGACGGTCCGTTTCAGATGCAGGTCTCGACGCTGGACTACAACAACTACGTCGGTGTGATCGGCATCGGTCGCATCAAGCGCGGCAGGCTGACGCCCAATACCCAGGTCAAGATCGTCGATCGCAATGGTGAGATCCGAGCCGGTCGTATCTTGCAGGTGCTTGGCTTTCACGGGCTCGAGCGCATCGAGCGCAGCGAGGCCCGCGCCGGCGACATCATCGCGATCACCGGCATCGATCCTCTGGATATTTCGGACACGCTGTGCGATCCGGAAGCTATCGAAGCGCTGCCGGCGCTATCCGTGGATGAGCCCACGATCAGTATGACCTTCCAGCCGAATACCTCACCGTTCGCGGGCAGGGACGGCAAGTTCGTGACCAGTCGCAACATCTGGGACCGTTTGCAACAGGAGCTGAAGCACAATGTAGCCTTGCGCGTCGAACCGCTCGAGGGTGAGCGCTACCGGGTTTCAGGGCGCGGTGAGCTGCACCTGTCCGTGCTGATAGAGAATATGCGCCGCGAGGGCTATGAGCTTGCGGTCGGCCGACCGGAAGTGATCATCCATGAAGTCGATGGTCAAAAAGAAGAGCCTTACGAGCTGCTTGCGGTCGACATCGAGGAACAGCATCAGGGTGCGGTCATGGAAACGCTGGGCGGACGCAAGGCCGAGCTGAAAAACATGGTGCCCGACGGCAAAGGCCGGGTCAGACTGGACTATGAGATCCCGGCGCGCGGCCTGATCGGTTTTCGCACCGAGTTCCTGACGCTGACTTCTGGTACCGGCCTGCTCTATAGCGTGTTCGATCATTATGGCCCCTATCTGAATGTCAGCATCGGCCAGCGCAACAATGGCGTGCTGATCGCAAACGGCCAGGGCAAGGCGCTTGGCTACGCGTTGTTCAACCTGCAGGAGCGCGGCAAGCTGATGATCGGCCATGGCGAGGAGGTTTACGAGGGCATGATCATTGGCATTCATTCGCGCAGCAACGATCTGGTCGTGAATCCGCTGAAAGCCAAGCAACTCACCAATATCCGAGCTGCCGGGTCGGATGAGAACATCATCCTGACACCCCCGATTCGTTTCTCGCTGGAACAGGCGCTGGAATTCATCGACGACGACGAACTGGTCGAAGTCACACCGAACGTGGTGCGTGTGCGCAAGAAGTTACTGAAAGAGCACGAGCGCAAACGCGCATCGCGGGCAGCCGGCTGAGTTTTAGCTACTGAGGCGTTTGGGTAGAAGCGGTAGGGTGCGCCATGCGCACCCTACCGATGAAGCTTGGGTTTAGGTTTGCGGAACCGCGAGCTCGGCTTCGGTCTTGAGCCCGAATTTCTTCATCAACCACGCTGGTGGGCAGAATCCGGTGAACGAGCTCTGCAGGCAGTTGAAACCGATAAACAGCGTGAACCAAGTCCAGTTAGGGTGATGGAAAAGCGCCAGCAGACTGGTGGCCATGACCATGGTGCCGCCAAAGGCGAACAATGTGCGTTCTACAGACATTGACATAGTATTTCTCTCGCTTAGGGGTTATTTCACTATTTTAACGGTTAACGTGTGACCAGCCAAACGGTTGACAAGTTCATCAGCAACAAACGCGTCCAATGCTATTCTGGTTTGAGCCAGCTCGCCTAACGTTATTGTTCTACAGGTCAGGCAATGCTTTCAAGGATTCCGCTTCTTGTCGTTCGGTCCACGGATGAACGCAGATAAACACAGATCAACGCGGAGTTCTACTCGTTCCTACGCCGATATCAGCAACGACTCGAGCCCTGATCAGAGCCCCATGTCTATCCGTGTTCATCTGCGTTCATCTGTGGATCTGTGCCGTAGGGTGCGCCGTGCGCACCGCCAACCAACGAGCCGGCCGGAGATCGCTACGTCGCTGCCGCGCCTCGCGATGACGTTTCTGCGTTAATCTTTCGATTAGTGACGTAGGGTGCGCCGTGCGCACCACTAACCAATCAGCCGGCCGGAGATCGCTACGTCGCTGCCGCGCCTCGCGATGACGTTCTTGATTGTGATTCTGCCGACGACGACTCTGCTTCGGTCTGCGAGTAGCCGACCGCGCCAATGTTTCGGGGCAGAGAGGAATGATGTATCCTAGATCGAGTTATTGATGCTTCGCCAAGGTATTTTGACACCGCGATCACTGGATTGAGATGAAATCCTCACTGCTTCACTCGCACCACAGCACAGTG
>JARFQK010000413.1 GCA_029287815.1 Gammaproteobacteria bacterium | reverse complement strand
TACGCTGCCGGAAGACTATCTCCTGGACCGATTGGTCGTGATGCTCGGCGGTAGAACGGCCGAGCAGGAATTACTGGGCAACGTCAGTTCAGGTGCGGATGATGATATCTCTCAGGCCACTGCGCTGGCCCGCGCGATGGTATCTCGCTGGGGAATGTCGAAGGAGATCGGACCGGTCGATTTACGCGATACCGAGGAAAATCCGTTCCTTGGTCGGGAAATCGCACAGCCAAGACGGTTTTCCGAAAGCTCGGCGCAAGCGGTCGATGCAGCGGTGAAAGCATTGCTGAAAAATGCCGAGAAGCGTGCTGTAGAGATCATACGCGCCAAGCGTTTTCAGCTGGATAAGCTGATTAACGCCCTCGAACAACTCGAAACGCTGGAGCGAGATCAGGTAAAACACTACCTCGAGGATGAATCAATATAGCCCGCATACCGCGTGCGGACTTTGGACGTGAATATTTGCGATAATCAAGGTTTGCGCTTTCTCTGGAAATCAAGATGCACAAAGTTACGGTGATCGGATCGGGTTTCGCTGGGCTGACAGCGGTGCGGCAGTTACGCAAGCTGAGCAAGGATGTTGAGATCAGCCTGGTCTCGCCCCGAGCCGAACTGCATTACTACCCGAGCACGATCTGGATTCCGAGCGGTTTGCGTCGGCGCGAGGACCTGGTGATACCGTTGAATAATTTCTTCAGGCGCATGAACGTCGATTTTCATCAGGCCCACGTCACCGGACTCAGCGATGATGGGCGCACCGTTTACACTGACGATGGCGAGCTTGACAATGATGGATTGATTATCGCTTCCGGCGGTCGTTTTATCAAAAAATTACCCGGTATCGAACATGCGATTACGCCGTGCGAGGGCATAGACGCGGCCGAGAAGATTCGGGAGCGGCTCGATCAAATGGATGGCGGAACGATTGCGGTCGGCTTCGCCGGCAATCCCAAGGAGCCCAGCGCGATGCGCGGTGGCCCGATGTTCGAATTCCTGTTTGGTACGGACACGCTGCTACGCAAGCAAAAAAGGCGCGATAAATTCAGACTGATCTTCTTCAGCCCGGCACCGCAGCCCGGAAATCGCCTTGGCCCACGCGCCGTAAAAAGCCTGTTGCAGGCGATGGAAAGGCGCGATATTTCGACACATCTGGGGCACAAAATGGTCGGTTTCGAAGACAACAAAGTCATGACCGAGGGCGGTGATTTCGACGCTGATCTGATCATGTTCATGCCAGGAATGACAGGTAATGCCTGGTTTGACAACAGCACGCTGCCTCGATCTGAAGGTGGGCTGATCAAGGCCAATCATCATTGCAAAGTCGAAGCCATGTCACGGGTCTACGTGGCGGGTGACTCGGGCAGCTATCCAGGCCCAGACTGGATGCCAAAGCAGGCCCATATGGCCGATCTGCAGGCGGAAGCTGCCGCCAAAAACCTGATCGGCGAATTCGCTGGCAGCGCCAGCGACGCCACCTTCAGAATAGAGCTGATCTGCATCGTTGATTCGAACCACAAAGGCATGTTGGTTTCGCGCACTGAGAAGAAGAACATCATGCTACCCGAAAGCGTTCTTTTTCATTGGATGAAGCGCGGCTTTGAGTGGTGGTACCTGCGACAATATCGCTGAATTAACCCAGATGTGATGAAAGAAGGCGATACAAAAACGCAACAAGCCAAGCCTGGCGAGTCCAGGCAAAGTGCCGTAAGTCGCGACGCTCGCACCACACCCGAGAAATCTGCGATGAGCAAAAGCATGCACGACGGTGTCGAGATCTGGTGCGATTGTTGTTCCTGCGAGGCGGAACCGTACTGGGTCGAGGCGATGCGGAACGAGTATGGGTCGGAAGATGTGGAAGAGGATTGAATCCGACAGTTCGCAATTGTGACGCTCAATCTTTTCTACCTCGCTTCACTGAGGGAGCGCAACAGGAGCTGATAGAATGCCTGAGGTGATTCCACCCAAGGAAAATGCGCACAGTCATCGATGACGTGATGTCGCTCGCGGGGAATCACAGCTGAATAGCTGTCGAAGTTCTCTGGCATCAATACGT
This sequence comes from Gammaproteobacteria bacterium, assembly GCA_029287815.1. Classification (GTDB taxonomy): domain Bacteria; phylum Pseudomonadota; class Gammaproteobacteria; order SZUA-229; family SZUA-229; genus JABDQW01. The sequence goes on along the minus strand of JARFQK010000413.1, from coordinate 595 downwards.
CATGCTGACAGTAAATCAGACTGGACAGTTTAGAAGATAGCTGCTTGAGATCATTGGGTTTCAGCGCCATCTTCCGGTACTCTTGCCATATCTGCACGTTCAGTTCGTTGTTGGTATCGTCTTGTCCAAATTGCGCCGAATAGTCCCAGCCAGTTTTGGCATCCAGAAAATAACTGGCTATTTTGCTTCGAAATCGGTGCACCTGTTCAGTGGCAGTACCGATGTCGTCAAGCTTCAGTTGTGACTCGACATAAGGGTGTACAAAACGTTTGAACTCGATGTTCTGTAGGCTTTTCAACTCAGGATCTACTGGATTATTCAACACCAGCGCCTTGACACGCTCGGGATATCGGCTGGCAAAAAGCAGTGATTGCAGAGCACCCCATGAATGTCCCCATATCAAAACCGGTTGCCGCGGTAATTCGTCCGCCATGTCGCGCAACCATTGGGTCAGGACGGGAACATTGTCATCGATTCCGGCCGCGGCGTTTTCCCCGACGCCACGCATATCCCATCGGCAGACTCTGAATTGCTGGCTGATCCGCCGCTGTATGGGTTCGAGATGCCAAGTGGTGAATGCCGGACCACCCCCGAT